>DAOVGO010000044.1 GCA_030672345.1 Methanosarcinales archaeon
GTTTCCACCTTTTTTTGCAACGCTTTCACCTTTAAAAAGAGTGTAAAATCCAGCAATTCCTTCACTTTCATCTCCTCGCACCACCCCACACCTACGTCCCCATCGTCCACGAATGGAGATACTCATCCTGCTCCGGCGTCAGTTTCTCGATTGTTACACCCATCGCCGCAAGCTTCAGGCTTGCAACCTCATCATCGATCTCGGATGGCACGGTATAGACCTTGTTATCCAGCGAACTGCCATGTTCCACGATATGGCGCACGCAGAGTGCCTGGTTCGCAAAACTCATATCCATGACCTCCGGAGGATGCCCATACGCAGATGCAAGGTTGACCAGCCTGCCTTCAGCAAGCACATAGATGCGGTTGCCGTTTGCAAGCACATACTCCATCACGTCCTCCTTCATCTCGTTTATCCCAACCGCAATCGACGCAAGCGCGGGTATATCGAGTTCGACATTGAAGTGCCCCGAGTTTGCAACGATCGCCTGATCACGCATCACCTCAAAGTGCTCCTTCCTGATCACCGCTATGTCGCCTGTGACTGTGATGAAGAGATCACCGATCCGCGCCGCATCCAGCATCGGCATGACCCGGTAGCCGTCCATTACAGCCTCCAGAGCCTTTCTCGGGTGTACCTCGACGACGATTATGTTTGCGCCAAGCCCTTTCGCCCGCATGGCAACGCCCCTGCCGCACCAGCCGTACCCGACCACGACCACGTTTTTTCCGGCGAGCAGTATGTTGGTTGCGTTCATGATGCCGTGGATGGTGCTCTGCCCGGTGCCGTACCGGTTGTCGAACATCATCTTGGTCTCGGCGTCGTTGACCGCGATCACAGGATACGCGAGTGCGCCGTCGGCTGCCATCGCCCGCAGCCTGATCACGCCAGTGGTCGTCTCCTCGCACCCGCCGATGATATCAGGGAGGAGACTCGGGTGCTTGCTGTGCACCTGTGCGATCGTGTCTGCGCCGTCGTCGAGCGTTACGTGCGGACCGATCTTGATCGCTTCCTCGAGGCATTCGTAGTATTCCTCATCGTTTTCGCCCCTGAAAGCGAATACGTTGATCCCATCTGCTGCAAGGGCTGCTGCGACATCGTCCTGCGTGCTGAGCGGGTTTGAGCCTGCCAGTGCGATATTTGCGCCACCTGCACGGAGCGTCGTGATCAGATTCGCGGTCTCAACAGTCACATGCAGACATGCAACGACGTTTATGCCAACGAGTGGGCGCTCCTTTGCGAAGCGTTCCCCGATGATCCGGAGCACTGGCATGTGCCTGCGTGCCCACTCGATCCTGCGTGCGCCCTTCTCTGCGAGAGCCATGTCCTTGACAATATGCGATTTCATGTTATCTTTCCCTCTGTTTCGATTGGTTTTGTGTGAGTGTGATGATTTATCAGGCTGGTTTTGAGCCCTACGAAGTCCATGCAGCCGCCTGACTCCCTAACGCTTCTACATTCTTCTGCGATATGGGATATACATGCTCTTCCTTCAGAAGATCGGTAGCATATTGTAGTGCGGCAAGGATATCCGCCTTACCTATCTGCGGATAGTTCTCGAATATTTCTTCATAAGTCCAGCCGTTAGCCAGAAGTTCCAGAAGAAGTTCGACAGAGATTCTTGTTCCTCTCAGCATCGGCTTACCTGCAAGTATATCCGGATCGATTATTATGCGGTCTTCTGGTTCCATCGTTTACACCTCTATCTATTACTTCTCTGTGGAATGCCTTAAATACGGATGCCCAAACCCGAGGCTCGCCCTCCCGTAATTTATCTGTTCTCCGGTATCCGAGGACGCATAAGAAACAATGGCACGATGTCTCACAAGCACCTTCACGATCCATTCAAGCGCGGAGAAGATGCCAGCACCCCCGCCTCCGCCGAGCGTGAGAATCCTGGGCTCATCCGAGTTTTGCAGCCTCGCCACGCACCAGTTTCCGGAACCTCCCGTGAGCGTCGATGACCGCACTGATCTTGCCTGCGTCCGCACCGACGAGACAGTCCACACGCGGATCATTCCTGTATTCCTCTTCGAGCGCCCGCGCCAGTTCGACCGCATCATCCCCTCGTGCGTGCGCCTCTGCAAACTCCAGCACAAGTCCGATGTCAGTGCCGCACAGCGCGATGTTCGCGTACGGAATCGCGTACTCGTTGCCGTTGAAGACGATCGCAACCCCGCCCGCATCCCGGACCCGCCCGAGCATCGCAAAGTCGGTGATCGAATCCCCGACAGCGACCAGTTCGCCGGGCGAGATGTTGTGGCTGGCAGCGATTCTCTCCAGCGCCTCCACCTTGCGTGCGCCTCCGACCACCCGCACCTCTGAGAAAAGATCGCCAAATCCGGTTTCTTTCAGTTCCTCGAAGTAAAAATCGTTTAGCCGTTTAAACATCGTTTCATCGTCATCGTCATCGCCAGCGATATCAAGAATGTCCTCCTCGATTCTCTGTATGCATGCGATATCGTCCTTGGTGAGCCGCTCTCTCAAGCCTGTAAGATCGAGTTTCGTGCACGAGATGTGATCCTGATCCACGTCGAGCGCTGCGCCGACCTGGCGTGCGTGCTGCTCGTAGCTCGTTGAAATGATGTGCACATCCCAGCCGCCGCTCTTCAACCTTGCGATCAGGTCCTTTGCGCCGGCAACGATCCTTGCACGCGACGAGACCTCTGTGATATCCGACTCCCTGATCCCGTGCGTGAGCAGGAACGGGGCGATGAGCGCAAGCGTATCGCCGGGTTCGTAGTTTTCACGACCCGCGAGCGCCAAAAAGTCGTCGTATCGGCTCAGCGTCTCGAATATTACGTCCCCATTCTCGATTAATGATGTTACCTCGTAGGCGTTGTCCTGTGGCGATAAGGGACCTTCCAGATCAAAGCAGATGACGTTCATGCCAACAGATATGATGCCTGCATATATCAAAGTCTCGCGTCAGTGCACGCCGCCCAGCAAACCAACCAGCACCACGACGAGAATGCCGAGAATGACCATCTTCGCAACCGATGCGACGACGTTCTTCCCTGATAGTCTTCCTGAATAGATTCCAAGCGCAACCAGCGAAGAAAGGCTCGCTCCAATCGAAATCATAAGCGCGTTTGACTCGAGGACGACGAATGGTATGATCGGTATCAGGGAGCCGATGAAACTCGCACCCCCGTGCGTAATCGAGTCGAGCCAGATCTTCCGTTTGGTTCCCGCCTCGATCTGTGTGCCGGTTAGCCTGCGGAGAAGCGGTCGTTCCTTCTCAGCCAGTTTGGCGTACTCAACCGTGCTCTCTGCCAGATACGAGCCGATGCCATTGGTCACAGCAAGCGCCACTGCAACACCCAGACCGACCTGCACAACCCCTTCGTTTGTGGCGCC
This sequence comes from Methanosarcinales archaeon, assembly GCA_030672345.1. Classification (GTDB taxonomy): domain Archaea; phylum Halobacteriota; class Methanosarcinia; order Methanosarcinales; family Methanogasteraceae; genus Methanogaster_D. The sequence goes on from DAOVGO010000044.1 coordinate 3,361, forward strand.
CGCGGTCGACGCCCCGATAACGCCCCCGAGCACCGCAAGAACGCCGTCGATGCTGCCCAGGATGACGTATCGTCCCTGTTCCGCTTTTGTCATGTGGTTTTCGCTTCGCGCATCTTGATCAATGCAAATATGCAGTAATTGATGATATCCCTGTATTCAGCCTCGATACCTTCGGAAACTTTCGGAGGAACTTTTGATTCCTCCAGACTGCGTATCCTGCACACCTTAACGAGTATCTGATCGGTTATCGACGGAAGCCGCATCGCCCTCCACGAATCACCATAATCTGCGTTTTTTGCGACCATCAGCTCTCTGAGTTCCCTGAGGATCTCATCATATTCCTTGATCGTGTCTCTTTCCTGTGACATATCAGCACCTGTACTCTGGTCTACGCTGATATAAGTGTCTTGCCATCCCTCTGGTTTGGCAAAATCCCTGCCGGAAAAATTCTAAAAAATCCGTAACTCCATCATGCGCGGCGATGAAAAGTCCGTTAATGATATGAATGGTGCCATAAGCACGCTCAAGGCAGAGGTCGATGCATGTCAGGCAACCTTCACGGAGCTTGTCGCCGCCAGAAACGGGATCGCTGAATACGTTTCCACAGTAGATACATTGCAGCCACAAGACCGCCCAGCGCCGACACAATATTCCGAAACCGGGTGTTGAGGCTTCACCTGCACTATCTTTATCCTCTGCCTGCTCATCTACTAGACTCTCCGCATTGAAATCAGCAAGATTCAGGCTCTCGGCAGGCGTCGTCGCAATGATCAGATTCCCGGATGCGTCCTTCTCGAATCGGTGTTCGCGTTCGATCTCACAACACCCGTGTCTTCGCGGTCGGTCTCGGCGTCTTCCCGGGCGAGGAAACGGAAGCCTCCACCGTCATGCAGACGTTCATCGATGCCGAATGTTTTTGCGTAAGCTATAAATGTTATTGCGTCGCGTCCATCAATAGGTGACAACAGTGTCCGCCACAACAATCGCGGTTTCTTCGGAGACAAAAGATATATTACTCCGTTTCGGGGCGGAAAAAGAGAGTTACGACCACGTAATCAAGAAGCTCATCGAAGACGCAGGCTGGAAAGAGCTGGATGCTCGATGGAACCAGATCCTTGCAGAAGATGAGTTCATCCCTCTGGATGAGTTGTAATATACACCGTAATCGTTTCTCGAACGTTTCAGAAGCAATTCCGTTCCTTGCAGAAGAAATTGCAAGAGAGGATCAAAAACGCACTGAAAGAACTGGAAATAAACCCGAATCAACCAAGATCCGGGGCAGATATAAAACCTCTGAAGAAGACCAAACCACAGAAACACCGGATAAGAGTGGGCGAATACCGTATAATTTACCTGATTGAAGACAATACTGTGCACGTAATCGAAGTTTTCAGGCGAGGCAGAGGATACCCAGAATAATGTTTATCCAATGTTTATCACCTAAAAATAAATGTGAGTGAATGGATTCACCATCCACTCGTTCCCTGTTCTGTCTATTCAGTTCCGCCTCCGCAGCAGATACGCTATAGCCATAAGCCCGCCGAGTGCCGGTACAATCCCGAAACCGGGCGTGGATGCGGTTGGTTCGTCTGCACCTTCGCCGGCTCCGGTCCCTGTTCCTGCCTTCGCGTTGAAATCAGCGAGATTCAGGCTCTCGCCCGGTTTTGTTGCGCTGATCAGGTTTCCTGATGCGTCCTTCTCGACATCGTATCCGAGCGCCTCAAAGTCGATGACGTGGTCTTCGTGACAGTCCTTGCAGGTCAACGCTTCGTCCTTTGGCGAGACCCCGTGGAAGAGCCCCATGTACCGTTTGGCGTTCACATACTGAATCGGGTCATATATCTTGCCGGTCGCCTCAAAGAGTGCCTGAGTCATGTTGTCGGTCTTCTTAACAGTCATGACCGTGAATGGCAGCATGTATGTACCGTCCCACGGCTGTCTGCCAAGATGCAGTCTTGCCGCATAAATCTTTGACGCAGGATTATCGATTCCACCGACTGGCTTTGCCATCATCACGAATCCGTCGCTATCTGGCACAGCCGGGTCTGCGATGTCCAGTATCTCGGACCATCTGTTCCACCAAACATGAATCGGTGCAGGGTTGCTCTCACGCACGAGCGTCTCGTGATACATATCCCCCGCACCAAGATGCCGGTTCCCCCAGTCACGGGAGATCTCAACGGTATGCACCTTGCCATACGATGTGACGTGGCAGGCTGTGCAGTAGATCCTGTCCGTGTGTTGGTTGTACATCGAACCCTCGTAATGCGGTTCACTGCCGTGACAGCTCTTATCGGCGCAAGTGACCAGGAAATCGGTATCATCGACCCGCATGTCCATACCTCTGCCTGACACATGGTGGTCTACGAAGACGTGACAGTCCTGGCAGGTCATGCCAGCGCTCATGTGGACATCGAGGTCTCGTGAGACCTCATCTGCACTCATCGCAAGCTCGAGATCGCCCCGCTTGTTGTTGTCGCCGCCGCCCGCTGTTGCATGGCAGCGCAGGCACATCTCACGCGTGGGTAGCCCGACATCGCGGGCTGCTGCGGTCGCATCGATCGACGGATCAGGACCTGTCGAAGTCTTCTTGTAATTCGGTGCGTGGCAGATCAAGCAGTCGATCTTCTCGACCGAAAAATCGTTCTCGTGTAAGCCATAGCCTGCATGGCAGTTGCCACAGAGGGCTTCATTCGATTCAGCGCCCACGCAGAACTCATTCACACCCACAAGTTTACCGGTCGCCTCGCCTTCCTTTCCGACGACGTGTTCCGCCTCGCCCATCCACGTGTTGTGGATCGAGGTTACGAAGCCCTCACCTTCCTCCTGGTGACACGCAAGACAGGTCTCAGCACCGGTGTATTCATCGATGCCGGCATGTGTCCCTTCAGCCGCAGATGCGGTTGACGCAATTAGCAGACAGAAAAGCAGAACAACTGGAAACCTCACCGCTGCGATATGACGCAGGGAGGGGGTGGTCGCATTTTGTGTATTTATTGTCAATTCCTCCTTCTGTATATCTGTGTAGACATTACGATTTTAGTAATCATATCTACGTTATACACAATGCTGTTACGATAAACTATTTTAATCTTTGGCGAGATTCGCGGTCACAGCACCCGCGTCTTCTCCTTTGGTCTTGGCGTCTTCACGACAAGGAAACGAAACACCGACTCGCTTTCATTAAGCAGACGGTGCGGAACTCGGGAAGGACTCTCGATGAGCTGATCTGCCACAACCTCCTCTCGCTCGCCGCCAATCTCGACGACACCGCGT
>DAOVGO010000161.1 GCA_030672345.1 Methanosarcinales archaeon
CTTTGATGTCTGGTTCGATTCTGCGGTCGCCTCGTGGGCAACGCTTGACTATCCGCACACATCGGCTGCGTTTGAGACGCTCTGGCCCCCCGATTTCATTGTGGAAGGGCATGACCAGACCCGCGGCTGGTTCTATTCGCAGCTTGGCGCAGGCATGGTTGCATTCGACCGGATACCCTACAGAAGCGTGCTCGTGCACGGTTTCACGCTGGACGAAAGCGGGAGCAAGATGTCAAAGAGCCTGGGAAACGTTGTTGCACCCGACGCCGTGATCGAGAAGTTCGGCGCAGATACGCTTCGCATGTACATGCTCTCATCGAATGCGCCGTGGGACGATCTGAAGTTCAACTGGGACGAGGTCGCAACCGTGCACCGTTCTTTAAACATTCTGTGGAACGTCTACCGGTTTCCGCTGCCTTACATGGTTCTTGACAGCTTTGACCCGAGCGCAGTCTCGTTTGAATCGATACGCGGTGCGCTCAGGCAGGAGGACCGGTGGATTCTGTCGAGGGCGAACTCGCTCATACGCAATGTTACGTCTGCGATGGATGAGTACAAGATGCATGTGGCGACCCGCTCGATCCTTGAATTCGTGCTCGAAGACCTCTCAAGATGGTATATCCAGTTGATCCGACCCCGCACATGGACCGAGGCGGACGATCCTGACAAACTGGCGGTTTACAGGGTTCTTTGCGATGTGTTCGCAATTATTACACGATTGACCGCCCCGTTCATGCCGTATCTGTCAGAGGCGATCTATCAGAACCTCGAGGGCGAGGGGTTAGAGGAGCGCGAATCGGTCCATGCGTGTGACTGGCTCGCTCCTGATGAGGATCTGATCGATCTGGAGCTTGAGGCGGACATGGCAGAGGTCAGGAGGATCGTGGAGGCGGTTGCAAACGCCCGCCAGAAGGCGAAGAGGAAGCTCAGATGGCCCGTCCGGCGGATCGTGATAGCGCCTGATGATGAGGGAGTCATGCACGCGGTGGAATCGCTGAAAGACGTGCTTGCAGAGCAGACCAATGCAAAAGAGATCGTTTTGCTGGATGCAGGCACCGAATGGGACGAACTCGGGACAGAGGCTATCCCTGACATGGCGAAACTCGGTCCGGCGTTTAAGAAGGACGCCGGAAAGGTGGCTGATGCGATCAGAAAAGCCGATGCAAGAGCCGTCAGGGACGCGATCGAAAAGACCGGTGAGTGGAAGTGCGACCTTGATATTGCGGATGTTGCGGGCGGCGTTGCAACGATCACCCGCGAGATGGTCGATTTCCGGAGCATTGTTCCCGAATTTGCCACGGATTCCGAATTTGCGCGTGGGATCGTGTATGTGGACACCACGCTCACGCCCGAGATCGAGGCGGAAGGGTACGTTGCAGAGGCGGTACGCCGGATTCAGGAGATGCGAAAGGAGCTCGATCTGGAGGTTGGTGACTGGATCACGGTTACACTGGGGATCTCGGACGAGCGGGTGAGCGATTTCCTGAACAACATGGCGGGATTTGTTGCGGATGAGGTTCGTGCAAAGGAGATAACGATCGGCGACATGCCAGCAGCCGGCGATCTTGTGAAGGACTGGGATGTCGAAGGTGTGAAGATGCGGATCGGTGTGAGCTTGTTAGCGTAGGGGTGTTGTGAGAGGCGTTGGGACTTCCCGGTGGCTACCTGCTGCGCAAACAACTCGCCGCCACTTACAGGCTGATCGCTCCTGCCGCCGCCTGCAGGATCGTGAGCGCCAACCCATTTTCCAAAAACCGCGAATTTAACCATCCTATCTCTCAATCCGCTGCCCCGAAATGCCCGCATTCACACCGGGAACGGCAACCCACCCACGCCATGCTTGGCAAAGGTCTTGATGATCTCGTACACGTCATCATAGTTGTCGATGCCGCGGTTGCGCATCTCATCGAGTATCCGGGCGCGCAGGAACAGGTCATCGTATATCTTTCGTGTGTCCTCGTAGCCCTGGATCTTCGCGATCTTGTCCTCGAGGATAAAGCTGTTGTTAAACCCCCGAAACGAATGAATATCGGTCTCAGGGTCCCATTTGAAGACCGCTCTTGTGACAACGCCGCCCACATCCTCGTAATACCCCTCGATCTCCTCGATCGAGATACAGCGCCGCAGGAACTTTCCTTTTACGTAAACAGCCTGCAGGATCATCGCAACATTGAGGTTATCGATGAACGTGACTGGGATGTTGATCGGGTCACCGGTAAGCCTCTGGATCATCTTCCTGACCGCTGACGCGTGGAATGTCGCAATCACAGGGTGACCGGTCTGCATCGCCTGAAACGCGGTCGCGCCCTCTGCCCCCCTGATCTCGCCGACGATGATGTAATTCGGTCGTGACCGCAGCGCCGCCTTGAGCAGCATAAACGTGTCAACCCTCGAATCCTCTGGTCCCGACTCCCTCGTGATCAGCCGCTGCCAGACGTCATGTGGCGGCAGGACCTCTGGCGTGTCCTCGATGCTGTATATCTTGGATTTCTCCTGGATGAAGCAGAGACACGCATTCAGCATCGTTGTTTTTCCGGATGCGGTCTCTCCTGAGAAGAATATGCTCATCCCGTTCTCAAGACAGAGCCAGAGATACGCAGCCATCTCGCAGTTGATGCCGCCCCAGTTGATCAGCTGGATGATGCTGATCGACTCCTCACTGAACTTCCGCATCGTGAAACTGCTGCCTGCGATGCTGATATCCTCGCTGTAGATGATGTTGATCCGTGAACCGTCAGGGAGCGCACCGTCAGCGATCGGCGTGGACTCGCTCACAGGTCTTCCGATGCGCTCACTCATGCTCCGCATCCAGTCGTCGAGCCTCTTCTGGGTGCCAAAACCGAGATTGGTCTTTATCATATCGTATTTTTTGTGGATGATATAGATGTTGTCCACGCCTATGCTGTGGATATCCTCGAGATACGGATCCCTGATGATCGGTTCGATGGGACCTGAACCAACGATGTCCCGTTCGAGATAATACGCGATCTTGTTGTATTCCATCTGGGTGAGCGGAACCTTCCGTTCGATCGCTCCGAATCCGAGCTTATCAGGAACGCTTTTTTTGGTGGCAGCCGCCCCGCCCGAACCGATCACTACCGACTCGCCGAAGAGCTTTGCGATCTGCTCCCGAAGTTCGGTCTCTGATGCCGGAACAGGTTCATTCGGTGCTTTTTCAAGGATCAGGTTCTTCACCTCGTCGAGTTTCTCTCTCTCCCCTGGTGTCAGTGGCGGCTCGATTGCGATGTAATCGACCTTTGCGAGCTTTTCAGTGCCATACAGGTGAATGAAAACCGGATCTCCAACCGGAAGGAGGATATTTGGAAATGCAGGGAGGTCTCCTGAAAGTTTTGTCATAAATTCCGGGGTTGTGTTGGTCTCTTTGCGAAATTTATCGATATATTCTTTCAAATGCGGATTTCGCTGCATTGCCATCTCAAATTCATTCATTTAGCACACCTCACACCTCACGCGACTGCGGATATCTCGATGACCAGTCCGACTTTCGGCTCGATCCGAAATCCGATCATCTGGGTCACCTGCCCCTTCGCTCCTGTGAACTTGTTGACGACCATCGTCCGTTTGATCTCATTTCCGGAGGCTTTGACCTGCAACGATATGTAGATATCACTGGATGAATGCAACACCGACATGATGTTCTCGTCCAGCTGGTCCGGCTCGAGGGTGATGATGATGATCTTCCCGATCCCGTTCAATTTCTTGAAGAACGAGACAAGATCGAGAGTCTTTTCGGCGTCTGCGCTGTATCTGATCAACGCCGAGATCGTGTCAATGACGATCACATCATTCGCGAAGAGCTCCTTTGCACCCATCAGGCGCTGTAAAAAGTCAGTTCTGGTCTTTGCTGCCTGCACGAGCGGTATCACAGGAATATACAGCATGTGCCCCTTCAACAGGTGGTTTGCAATCGGGTAATCGAGCGAATACATCTGATTGATGAATCCTTTGGTGGTTTGCTGGGTTGAGACGATGGTAATCGATGTTCCGTTATCCACCATGCCATAACTGATCCGCTGGCAGATCGTGCTCTTACCGCTGCCGTTGCCGCCCTCTATCACCACCAGCGAGCCGGGCGGGAAGCCATCTCCGAGCTTACGGTTGAATTCATCACGTTCGAGATAGAATGATTTCAATTCTGCCAAATTGGGTCACCTTTTATAGTGCGCTTCGTTCTTCATGTCGTAGTAGAGTATCCGCAGCCGCTGATCCTCGAGACTGTGGGCAGGGGACCAGTATTCGATCAAAAATCCGATAATCTGGGTAACTTTGGTTTGTGAGCCGGCAAGTTTGTTGACAAGGATGGTATACCTGATATCATCCATCTCCAGCTTTTTTCTGAGTACCAGATATGCATCAGAGGTTGATGAGAACATATTTGCGACGTCGGGATCGAGCATATCCGTGTCCATAGCAAGGATGATCGTCTTTCCAAAAGAAACCGTCTTCTTGAAGAAATTTACCAGATCGATCGTCTTTTTCACATCCACGCTGTGCGATATCAGCGACGAGATCGTATCGATGATGATCACATCATTGTCAAACAGTGTTTTTGCCGCCATCAATCGCTGGATAAAGTTGGACCTGGGCTTTGTCTCCTGCGTCAGCGGCAGAACCGGAATGAACAGCAGTCTGCCGCCTGCCAGATGCTTTGCAATCGGGTAATCGAGTGCCTGCATCTGGAAGATGAACCCTTTCGTGGTCAGTTGAGTGGATATGAATGTTACCGACACGTCGTTCTCAAGCAGCCCGAAGCATATCCGCTGGCAGGTAATGCTCTTACCGCTACCGCTCGTCCCCTCTATCAGTACCAGCGACCCGCGGGGAAATCCGCCCCCGAGTTTCTGGTTCAGCACATCACTCTCGATCCAGAATGGATATACATCCCCCATCTCCACACCTGTATCTTTAATTACACGTCTACCGTATTAAATCTTCTTGACGTATAGGAAAGTATAAAAACAAACCCCACCCGAAGGGCAGTTTTTGATAAAACTTTTGTG
>DAOVGO010000117.1 GCA_030672345.1 Methanosarcinales archaeon
CCGCCGCTCGAGATGTATGATGTAGATATCAGGTCTCGGCATCTTACCGTGCGTGCGGGCAAACTCAGGATAGCACCGATCGCAGAGCACGCGCCAGTTGATCGCGGCAACGACCGAACTTCCAGGGATCAGCCTTGCGAATATGAAACTCGGCGGAATCTCAAGACGTGTTGCCACATCCTTGAAATTGGTAAGCATCTGCTCCTCGAATACCTCGATATCATCCAGTTCGAGTCCGCGGATGTTTGCAGTGATTCCGTTGCATCCGCAGGGCAGCGCGAAAGCGTCCAGTTCTGTTACCATAACCGGTCTTGCCAGAAGCGTCCTCAGGTTGTTCTCGATATCACTTCTTGTCTGCAGTAGTTTCTCTGTAATCATGCATGCACCGCCGTCTTGCCGGTTATTCTATCAACCACTCCGCCCGCACCTGCAATCTCGCTCCACCCTATAAGCGTCTCGCCTTCTGTGCCGCCTCCCGAGTATACCTTGACCGCATTCTCTGTAAGATCCCTGCAGAAGCCGCAGTCAACGCAGACCGACCCGCAGTTCTTCCACTGGTCGATTGCGCCGTCAAGATCCCTGTTTGAGATGTAATAGAGGTCTTTTAAGTCTTTCGGGCAGTCGAGCAGGTCCATCAGGTTGCCATCGTACGATTCGTTGGTGTACGCTTCGACGCAGTTCAAAATCCAGTTGATGTAGTGGGTCCTGCCGCCGATCTTGAAGACATCGGTGATGCCGGCATACTCATGAATGTCCTCAGGTCGGATCCATGGCGATGTGATGATCAGTCTCGGGTTCTTGATCCTTGCTAATATACATCTCTCATAATAATAATCATCGAGTACGTTCGGGCGCGGGTGCGGACCGAATGCGTGTGAGAAGAAGTTGAAGTGTGCATACCGAAACGGACACTGGTACAGGCATCCCTCGTTCACGAGCAGTTTTATTTCACAGTCCACGGAATCGCGGATCGCATGGAGGACGTCAAAGTGTCTGTGCACGTCAGGGTCAACCACAATCGACGATGCGCCAAGATCCTCGTAGAAGACGGCTTTCTCCGGAGAATTCACAAACGAGAGCACAGATACGACCGGTTGCATCTCAAAGTCCTTTGCGATCACCTCGACTAAGTACGGGTCTGCCACAACAACGGTATCAACCCCGCAGCTATCAAGCTCCCTGAGATAGCGGTATATGAGGTTGAAGCCCTCCGGTGTCAGGTGCCGCCCGCCCATGCACGAACTGTTAAGCACGACCTCCATTTTCACGCCGTTTTTGTGCGCATACTTGGTCTGCTCCCTGATGTCATCGATCTCGGGAGCGGCGAGATTGCTCCTGCCGGTGCCAACAAAATCAGGCGAGCCTGCCATGAATACCGAGTAGATCTCCTTTCCCGCCTCTGATATGAGTTTCTTCAACCCATCGAAGTGTCCCGGGTGTGGCACGTAGAGTCTCTTCTTCATGTTTCCTCTGATGCCGGGTAATATTTCTCCTGCACATCCTCGCCCAGCAGTCCGATAGCATCCGCTCGACACTGCCTACAGTGCCGCATCTGTTTGGTGACCTTGCTGCATTCGTCCTGCATGGCGCGCTTCTCTGATGGCGTCGGTGGCACGATGTCCGCGAATTTATACTGCGGGATCAGTGGCATGATGTTCTGCAGATAAACCCCAATTTTCTTGATCTTCTTTGCGACATCGAGGATGTGATGATCGTTGATCGTCGGTATCAGAACGGTATTCACCTTCGTGATCATGCCAAGTTCAACGGATCTCTCCAATCCTTTCAATTGGTTCTCAAGTATGATTTCCGCAGCCTCTCTCCCGGTGTACTTTTTCCCGTGATAATTGATAAACGAATAGATCTTCTTTCCGATATCCGGATCAACCGCACTCAGCGTCACTGTGATGTTTGAAACTCCGAGTTTATTCAAAAGATCCACTTTCTCCGGAAGCAGGAGACCGTTGGTGCTGAGGCACTTGATCAGATGCGGAAAATCCTCCTGTAGGAGTCGGAGCGTCTCAAACGTCTCCTCATTGGCGAGTGGTTCACCAGGACCTGCGATCCCGATCACCTTGATGTAGGGGAAGTCTGCGATCACTTCGCGGACACGTTTTACTGCCTCTTCCGGCGACAACACCTCGCTTGTGACACCGGGTCTGCTCTCGTTTACGCAGTCGAACTCCCTGATACAGTAGTTACACTGGATATTGCACTTCGGAGCGACCGCGAGGTGCATCCTGCCGAATGCGTGGCAGGCGTTTGCGCTGAAACAGGGATGCTCCCGGATCTGCCTGAGCTGGGACGGGTCCCACGGGACATCCCGGTCATGGACCCTTGCTACCCGGTACTCGCCGTACTCACAGTACTCGCCGTACTCACCCGGTTCACCCGGCTCATCAGGTGTCATACTGCCTCAACCTGCGTAACTTCCGAAACCTCGTGCTTCAGCAGCCGCTCGACACCGAGTTTCAGCGTGTACTGCGACATGGCACAGCCAGCACATGCGCCAACGAGCTTCACCTTGACGATGCCGCCGTCACTAACGTCGATCAGTTCGATATCGCCGCCATCAGCCTGCAACATCGGTCTGATCTTCTCGATTACGGGTATGACCTTTTCCTTTATGTCAGTCAATCTTCTTGCCTCCTTTTCATGAATGATCTCGATGTTATGTTTGTAAAGTTATCGCTTCTTCTTCCGGATTGCCGTCCCGTTTCCCAGGATACCACAACGAGAAACAATGCATGCACCTATTGTCCCAACTGACCAGGAAGAGCCGAAATTACACAGTCCCAGCATCTACCTGGGCTACCGGAGGCGGAAAAACTCCCAACAACTTTACAACATCTGGCAGGCAAGTAATTGGATGTTAACAGATCTAATCGATGTGTCGCCATCATGAACTCAGCCGACAGACCCGCCCCTGAGATCGCATCGGTCCTTGAACGGTTACGATCAGGCACGTCCGGATTGACCGGAGCGGAAGCGAGCAGGCGGCTGGCTGAACATGGGAGGAACGAACTGCAAAAAACCGAAAAAGCGACACCTCTGAAGATTTTAGCATCCCAGTTTCTTGATTTCATGCTCATTTTGCTGATTATTGCGGCGATCGTCTCTTTTTTGATCGGTGAACGCCTTGACGGATTTGTGATCATGGGATTTGTCATATTCAATGCGGTGCTTGGCTTTGTTCAGGAATACAGGGCTGAACGTGCTCTCGAAGCACTGAAATCCATGATTTCGCCGCAGGCACGTGTGATGCGGGATGGTGTCGAGCAGATGGTGGATGCAACAGAACTCGTGCCCGGCGATCTGTTGCTGCTTGCGGCAGGCGACCGGGTGCAGGCGGACGGCGTGATCATCGAAGGGACGCTGCGGATGGACGAGTCGGTGCTCACAGGGGAGTCGCAGCCTGTTGATCGCGGGACTGCGCAGACGGTGCACACAGGAACCACCGTTGCCCACGGGCGCGGAACCTGCGTGGTCACAGAGACCGGGATGAGGACCGAATTTGGCAAGATCGCCGCGATGGTGCAGACAGGGGAACGGGAGACCCCGCTCCAGAGACGGATGAAACAGCTTGCAAAATACCTCGGTATCGGCGCACTCATAATCTGCATCATCGTCTTCATTACAGGGATCACAAAGGGCATTGTGGCAGGCGATATGTTTCTTGCAGCCGTAAGCCTCGCTGTCGCCGCGGTTCCGGAGGGGCTGCCCGCTGTTGTCACGATCACGCTTGCGATCGGAGTGCAGCGCATGGTCAGGAAGAATGTGATCGTGCGGAAACTGCAGGCTGTCGAGGCGCTCGGCTGCACAACCGTGATCTGCACCGACAAGACAGGCACGCTCACCGAGAATGAGATGACCGTGCGGAAGATATCCGCATCCGCAGGCGACACATTAATCGAGGTCACAGGCGAGGGATACACACCTTCAGGGAAATTCATGGCAGGGGGTACGGAGATCATGGATTTGCCGCATCTGGTCCTGAAAGTAGGTGTGCTGTGCAATGATTCATCGCTTGTGCAGTCCGATGACGGGGACTGGGCGATTCTGGGCGATCCGACAGAGGGTGCGCTGGTGGTTGCGGCGGCAAAGGCAGGAATCGACAAGCAAGACATCGCAAACAGGTATCCAAGAGTTGCAGAGGTTCCGTTTGATTCGGACCGCAAGTTCATGACCACGATCCATGAGATTCGTGATTCTGATGAGGTCTGGTCTGATTCAGCCTACCTGGTATGTGTCAAGGGCGCACCCGATTCGATCCTTAAACTATGCGATTATATTTATAAAGATGGCATGGCGGTGGAGATGACCGCAGATGATCTCGATTCGATCAGCCATCTCCATAAGGAGATGACATCAGACGCGCTCAGGGTGCTCGCACTCGCATACAGGTTGTCTGATGAGGCTGATATGGCAGAAGATCGCAAGCACGAGTACGAACGTGATCTGGTCTTTGCAGGCATGGCAGGGATGATCGATCCGCCGCGCCCCGGTGTCAGGGAAGCGATCGCCACCTGCAGGGAAGCGGGCATCACCACGATCATGATCACGGGCGATCACAAGGAGACCGCGAGGGCGATCGCACTTGATCTCGGCATCATCGGTATCGATCCGAAAGATCCGAAAGATCCCAATGCTCCCAATGATCCGAAAGATCCGAAAGATCCGAAAGATCCGAAAGATCCGAAAGATCCGGAGTACCCGGGAAGAATCCAGATAGCGACCGGAGAAGATCTGGATGCCGGATCCGGGCAGGATGCGTACGTGTATGCAAGAACTTCACCAGCTCACAAGGTGCAGATCATAAAAACGCTTCAGGATCAGGGCAACGTCGTGGCGATGACCGGCGACGGCGTGAATGACGCACCTGCGCTCAAGATGGCTGACATCGGGATCGCAATGGGAGTCACAGGAACCGACGTGGCAAAAGAGGCATCTGACATGGTGCTTACAGATGATAACTTTGTTTCGATCGTACATGCGGTCGAAGAGGGGCGCGGAATATATGATAACATCAAGAAGTTCCTCAGGTTCCAGTTGTCCACCAATGTCGGTGCGATTTTACTGATCTTTGTCGGGCTGCTTGCAGGGCTGCCGCTGCCGCTTGCGCCGATGCAGATACTCTTCGTCAATCTGCTGATGGACGGACCACCTGCGCTCTCACTCTCGATGGAGCCGTACCACCAGACCATGAACCGCCCGCCAAGAGACCCGAGGGAGCCGATAATCACAAAGGACGTGCTGAAATTCATCTCAAGCGCGGGAATGCTGATGTTTGTCGCTACCATCCTCGTGTTCTGGCATGCGCTGCAAGTATACTCTGGCTCAGAAGATTGCGTATGCCACGCACGCACGCTTGCGTTCACCACATTCGTCTTCTTCCAGCTCTTCAACGCGTTCAACTGCCGGTCGGACCGGTATCCGCTGAGCCGGATCGGCTTCCTCTCGAACCGCTATCTGATCGGTGCGGTTCTGTTGTGCGCTTTGTTGCAGTTATGCATTCTGTACGTCCCGTTTTTGCAGAAACTATTTGATACGGTTACGCTGAGCGTGTATGACTGGCTCATTGTGCTTTCCGTCTCTGCAACGATCTTCGTGGTGGTCGAGGGGGTGAAGATGATCAAAGGGCATCTGACAGGACCCCTGTCTGACACACCCCGGGTTACTAATATATATTAAAGTATAAGTATTTTTATAACTGAACCAATCAGACGCCCACATTACCACATCCATTCCGGTGCAACAGTTAATTTAACGTGCGCACACAGATCATATACTTAAGAAATATCCGTTCCCACTGGAAAATAAAGGTAACAGATCGTATGGCAGATAAAAAGGACTATTATGAAGTGCTTGGAGTCTCAAAGGACGCCGATGAGAAGCAAATCAAAAAAACATATCGGAAATTGGCGATGCAGTATCATCCTGACAGAAATCCATCGCCTGATGCAGAAGACAAGTTCAAGGAGATATCAGAGGCGTATGGCGTGCTATCCGACCCCGAAAAGCGGAAAAGATACGATCAGTTCGGGCACGCCGGCATCGATGCGCAGTACTCAGCCGAAGACATCTTCGGAGGCATCCACTTCGAGGACATATTCGGGGATATGGGGGTCGGTGGATTCGGGCGGGGCGGCTTTGAAAGCATCTTTGAGACGTTCTTTGGCGGCGGTGCTGGAGGATATGGTCCGCGAACGGTTCCGCAGCGGGGTTCTGATCTCAGATATGATCTACATATACCGCTTGCGGACGCCGCGCACGGCACAGAAGCAAAGATGCGACTGATGCGCACCGAAACCTGTGATACATGCGGAGGGAGCGGCGCAAAACCAGGCACCTCTCCAAAGACCTGCGCAAACTGCAAGGGCACCGGGCAGGTCAGTCAGGCAAGGCGGACGCCGTTTGGTCAGTTCATCACCTCCACCCCGTGCAGACAGTGCCATGGCACAGGTAAGGTGATCGAGTCTCCGTGCGGTTCCTGCAACGGCACAGGCAGGGTGCGCCGCGCCAAAACGATCTCGGTATCGATCCCGGCTGGCATCGAGTCAGGATCGAGGCTGCGCGTTGTCGGCGAGGGAGAGCACGGGGTACAGGGCGGTCCGCCCGGCGATCTGTATGTCGTCATGCACATCGACCCGGATCCGGTCTTTGAGCGGGACAGGGACAACATCCTGTACGAACTGCCGATCCGTTTTACGCAGGCTACGCTCGGAGACGAGGTGGTGGTGCCGACGCTGCACGGAGACGTGAAAATGAAGGTCCCGCCGGGCACACAGTCCGGTTCGACTCTCAGGCTGCGCGGCAAAGGCATGCCAAAGCTGCACGGACATGGAAAAGGCGATCAGCTTGTGAAAATTAAGATTGCGGTGCCCAAACATCTTTCTGCGATAGAGCGGGAATTGCTCACCAAATTACAGGAGATCGAGGATAAAACTGGTTATGGTGGGAGCGCCGGCGGCACAGGCAACAAAAAACGAAAAGGAATCTTTGAAAAGGTTAAAGATGCCTTTGAATGAGCGTTTATAGCGTCTAATCACATGAGACGATGATCGAGTCCAGATTCACGGTTCCGACCCGGGTCAGGTATCCGCATCTGATACAGACCTGTATCAGACCATAGCGGCTCAGGCGGCTCTTGCATTTGGGGCATCTGGTCAGCTGGTGCATAATATCGAATTTCCCTCCCTCATTTTCCAATCTTTTCAGATGTGCGACATCAGACGCGTGATACTGGTAAATCCCTCCCTTCATGCGCACGCACATCATGACAGGTCTCTCACTGGTGCGTACTGCGTGTGTTACCATGGTATATAAATCTATCGTAAAATGTTACGTTCTTTTATAATGGTATTAACCAATGTGGGTTGGTCGATTTCCTGAAATAATTTCACCCTGAATGGTGTGGTTAGTTGGGCATCTGGGCATCGGGCAGCCGAGCGGTTTTAGTAGCTGGTAACAACGAACACAGGCGCATCTCCGGCGACGACTGCCCGGCTGAGGTACAGGCGCGTCCACCACACCGTAACCAGCGGCATAACGATAACCAGATTGACCAGCGTGCCGACAAACTGCCAGACCACTGCTGAAACCGGATTTATGTAAAAGATCTGCCCGACCGTACCAAGAATCACGGATATTCCGATCATCACCAACCATATCAAGAAAACATCCATTTTATGTTCTGAAAAGAAATTCCATCCTTTTGTTATGCCTTCGATCGGTCCGGCGTGGTTTATCACGAGCGCATATTTGACCGGCGCCAGCCCGATCGATAGGATAACAATGTATAAAAAATAAAAAATAAATCCGACAAACATGATGATCGCCTGCACCATGATGCTGTCTGTGATCATGATCATGATGGCGCCGGGCAGCAGAAATACGATTCCGACAAGAAACAGGAGTGCAATCACGATACCTGCAAGAAACAGATCAAGCGCACTCTGCCGGGCATACCGGAGCATGTCGCCCGTCCCGGTGGTGCCAGTCATCGTCGCGGTCTTTGCCATGCCGATTGCACCCGCAGAAAAGAATGTCTGGATCAGCACGCACCCGATCACCAGAATGATGAATGCCACGATGAATATCCCGATGAACGGCGCAATCATGCGGGACAGTTCTGTCATCCCTTCGATCGGGGGCTCGTCTGTATACTGCGCCATCCGTGCGATCTCGGATACCTGCGACTGGATACCTTCGACCGTATCGGTGCCGATGATGGCTGCAAGCCCGATCAACAGGAACGCTAAAAACAGAATCTGGAAGAAGAAAATGAGCAGAAACGGTACGCACAGAACCGGATTCTGCTTCCATGTATATGCGCCGTTCTTCAGCACATCACTTAGCCGTTCCATTCCACGACCTCGATCACACGCAGCGGTACACCCTTAAGTGCGCGCCCGATCATCGATTTGGCGATCCGTGATGCGTGTTCCTCGGTCTCAGCATCAAAGACTTTCATAGACAGCACCATTCCAACGAGCGCGGTACCTGCAACCAGCATCACCGCATCCATCTCCTCGCCGCAGCGCGAGCATGTGAACGACCCAACCTCGATCTCCACGAACGACAACTTCGGGTGGAATCGCTTGCCCGCCTCCGAAATCGCAACGCCGATAGCGTCGTCCACGCTTCTGATATCACGCACCAACCATGCCGCTTCCATCGTTACATTATAATCCATAATCACCTCAAGCAAAAGACGCCCAGCCGCACGCCCGCGTCGATGAACGCATGTCCGTAGCTGAAAGCAACCAGCGCATTGACATAATCGCCATCCGATTCAAGGAAGTGAACGCCATCCTGATAATATGATTCTGCCATCACCAAATAATCTTTCGCAACGGCGTAAAGGTGCGATGAACTGTCTGGCACGATGTCGTGATCAGAGAGCGCAGCCTTTAGCAGTTTTCGGTACCGATATGCCTTTTCTGTGAGATGATCCGGTTCTGGCGATTGGTTCATTGAACTCATTTATTGCACTAAAATTTATTACTGTGCTGATATTTATCAGCGTGCCTGAAGTAAGAAGTAAGTATTCCATACTCCGTATTAACATCTTCGGCAGGGGGGCTGTCCCTATTTACTAAACAAGGGGACCCGCCTCAAAAAATCAGTTAAGCGTTTCTGACAATGCCTGATTCAACTCGTGTCTCAGGGTTTCGCCCTGCTCGAAGCTTCCGGCGGTTGTGACGATGCGCAGTTCCTGCGCTGATGTGCCCGATGAAATCAGGAGGCGGAGATTGCCCCGGGCGTCAGGGCGCAGCACCTTGGCTAACGTCCTCCCGCCGGCATGTCCCTTGACGCTGATGACCGACGGAACGATTCGTTTCACCTTGTGATGCCGTGCTACGACTTCTACCGCCTTTTTTCCGGTTCTACCGCCGATTATGGTGGTGTGCGCCCCGCCAAGCTTGCTTGATTTCATGAGGATGTTTTACTATTTCAGTCGCTGCAAACCTTAAATGCGCCCTGGCATGAGCAAAATTTTTAATCAGCCTCTGCAATTACACCTCATGAATATCAGCCTGTTCACGGTTCCTGATATCCCGCTGATTCATGAGGGGGATGATATAGCGATGATCATCTGCGAGCGGTTCGATCTGCATGATCGCGACATCGTCGTCATCGTATCCACAATCGTTGCGAAGGCGGAGGGCAGGATCGTTGAGTTGTCAGATATCGTTCCGTCTGACCGCGCTCTTGCGATTGCAGAGCGAAATGACGGCGATCCGAGACTTGTTCAGATGGTTCTCGACGAGAGCAGGGAAATTCTTTTGGAATCTCCGTTTCTTCTTGTGGAGACAGAGAACGGGAACGTCTGCGTGAATGCCGGGATCGATGGATCGAATATCGATGGGGACCGGATCGTGTTGCTGCCAGAAGACCCTGACCGGAGCGCAAAAAGGATCAGGGAGGAGATATTCGCCCTGACTGCCAGAACGGTCAGTGTGATCATCACAGACACCAACGGACGGGCATTCCGTGACGGGCAGACCGGGGTTGCGATCGGGATATCAGGAATCGCACCGACGCGGGACTGGCGCGGACGATGCGATCTGTTCGGCAAGGTGCTTGAGGTGGCGAACGAGGCGGTCGTGGACGAGATTGCCGGCGCTGCGAATCTGTTATTTGGCGAGGGCGGCGATGGCACGCCTGTCGTGGTCGTCCGCGGGCTTGACTGCTATGCCGAACACGAGGGGCTGGGATCCATCCACTTCCCGAGATCGGAGGATGTGATCAGGGACGCGATTGCCCGCGCTTCTGCTTCTGCATACAAAATGACATGAGGTACTATAGGCATGGGGCCGCTGCGATTTGAACGCAGGTGCCAGCGTCCCGAACGCTGGAGGATGGTCCAGGCTACCTCACGGCCCCTACTAATCGATATAAATCAGTAATATGGCGAAAGGTCGTCTACCAGTTCAACATGGGCAAGCAGCATCCTCCGGCAGCAGTACCGTTCGACGCCGAGGTCGTCCAGAACTTTTGCAGGATCTTCCAGTTGGATACGCTCCTTAAAATCCATCCACACAGCAGATATAACCTTTCCACAGGTAAAACATCGAACCGGAATCATAACCTTATCACCGGTATGACTTCTGTCTTCGTGCTCTTGCTCCACGACCGCCGAACTTCTTTGTCTCCTTGTGTCTCGAGTCACTGACCAGCAGGTTGTGGTCGTAGTCCACAAACGTCTGTTTGAGCGACGGATCGTTCGTCCATGCCAGCAATCCGCCGGCGATAGCGGTCCTCGCAGCACCTGCCTGCCCCATGATTCCGCCGCCCTGTGTATCGACCTCGATATCGATGCCATCGACGACACCATCACCGGCAAGCAGGAGTGGTTCCATCATCCTGAGACGGGCAAGTTCAGGCTCCCATAGCTCGATTGGTTTTTTGTTGATGCGCACCCGCCCGCTGCCTTCTCTGATGATCGCACGGGCAACCGCTGTCTTCTTTTTTCCTGATGAATTGACGATTCTGGTCATCTGATATTGGTATCTCTGACTACGCAATATAAAGTTATCTCGCTTTCTTTCGGTCGGTCGGAAAACCACGCATCCCCTGAGATATCACCCGGATGATCAATCGTATTCCCGCCAGGTTCTCCCGCATTTCGTGCATCTGAAGAATCTGGTTTCGCTTTCGTCTGCTGACCGAAGCTGCCGCAACCACCAGTAAGCGGTGTCGTTGCCGCATTCCTCGCACCGTGCGTGCGTGGTTGGAAGTCCCACATCGACCGCACTTTCGAGCACCGTGATCGTCTTTTTTGTGCGCTGTTCGACAGATAAAACAGACTTACGGTCTTCTTTTGCCTTTGCAAATCCACAGCGCCTGCATGTCAGCGCACCATCCTTCAGCACCAACATGGTACCACAATCCGGGCAGAATTCCATGACGCAACCATTTGGCGTATCCGGTAATAAAGGTGTTTGATATCATATTCCGCATCACCCCGACTTTTATTTAACAGAATTGCTATACCTCTATACGCATAATTTAACCGATATAAATCAAATCTTTCCGCATGATTCAAGGTAGCAGGCGATCACCGATCTTAAGTTATGTGCAGGCAGATTGTATGGCAGGGACAGAATCGATGAAGATCAGAAAACAGAAACTGAAGAACCGCTGCGGCGTAATTGAACTTGTGCCGGAATCGCTCGACGATCTGTGGCATCTGAAGTACATCATCGAAGACGGAGACCTTGTATCGGCATTCACGAAGAGACGGGTCGAAGGTGCAACCGACAAGCTCCGTCCCGAAGCGGCAGAGAAAAAATCGGTGCATCTCACCATCGAGGTCACTGGCATGGAGTTTCACCGTTTCTCGAACCGGCTTCGGGTGCGTGGCATCATCAGGAGGGGTGTCGATACGGGCGAGCACCATACCATCAACATCGAGACCGGATCGATGATCGGCATCGACAAGCACTGGAAGCCTGATCAGCTTGAACGGGTCAAGGAGGCGAAAGCCGCATCTGAGCGCCCACGCGTGACAATTGTGACGATCGAGTCAGGAGAGGCGTGCATCGGGCTCGTGCGCCAGTTCGGGGTGGATATGGTGTCCCAGATCACCCAGCCTCCCGGAAAACAACATGGCGATTTCACGCATGAATTCTTCGCATCGGTCTCGTCTGCGCTCGATCAAGCCGTGGAACAGACGCGGGACGGGGACGATCAGCAGGCGATCATCATCGCGGGACCCGGGTTCATCAAAGATGATTTCATGAAACATCTGCGAGAGGCTTTGCCAGAGATCGCTGCACGGGCGGTGCTTGTGGATACTGTGTCAACAGGCACCCCGGGATTTCTGGAGGTGCTGCGGCGTGGCGCAGTCGATAGGATTGTGCAGGAATCAAGGATCGGCAGGGAGGCTGAATTGATGGACTCGCTCATGCGCGAGATCGCCACCGATGGCGTGTGCGCTTACGGGCTTGCTGAGGTTGTGGATGCGCTCGGATTCGGTGCGATCGAGACGCTGATGATCGTTGATGAGACGTTGCGGGACTTCCGCGAGGCGAAAGCAGAGGCTGGCATCGATGCCGATGACCTGCTGCGGCAGGTCGAGCATACGCAGGGCAGGGTCGTGGTCTTCAGTTCCGAGTTTGAGCCGGGAAAGCGGCTTGATGCGCTGGGCGGGATCGCTGCGCTGCTCAGGTTCAAGATCAGTTAAGGATAAGGGATAGGGCGGCAGCGTGGTGATTTGGGCGTCCGGAATCGACCCATGAGAAATCGGCGCCCGGGTCAGATGTGGTGTCATCGTCACAACTACCTATTCAAATTCGATATCGCGGTTGTGTTTGCGGATATTTCAATCTGACCCGAGTTATTTTTATGACCGCCATTATGCAATCGTTTGGTCTGGCTACCGGCGTCCGGAAAGCCGTTATCTCACGCCTTTTGCGCTTACGCCTACAATCACGGATACAACCCGATGCTCTGATACGATCCGAAGGACGACGGCGCCGTGAACTCGACCAGCGTGTTTGCGCCACCTTCAGGCACCAGATTGATCGAGACCGTTGTTCTGGTATCGATGGTCAGGGCTGCCTCGCCGACCCTCGGATCGGTGTTCTTGAGACTTGCGAGCGTTGATTCATCCGTGCATGTGTCGCTCGGCGCGGTCAGCAGAATGATCTTGACCAGATCGCCCCTGGTCATCACCGGATTGCCCAGACTGAACGAGTCGTCGGCATCCCGCACCATCTCTGCAACAAAGAACATGTCTGCACGCATGAAATACTTGGTCGCATAATCACCCGTGGCAGCCTTGGTTGCGTTATATCCAAGATGAACCGTGCCCGCACTGGTCTTGTTCACATACGTGGCGTTGGCACCGATGGCGGCGTCCGGGTAAGGCACCCGTATCTGTGCCAGACCGTCTGCGACCAGCCGGTAGGTGGTGAGGCGGTTTGAGTCGGTGCTCGAAAACGTGCCATCGCTCACGATGGTGGCATTGGCATCGATCGTGCCCTCGATATACCTGAGGTCGTTGGTGGTCGTGCCATCGGTGATGGTGATCACGACCTGACCCAGATCGACAGCCTCTGAGCCGACTTTCAGCGAGCACCGCAGATTGAGCCGGTCGATGGTATCAGAGAAGGTGTCATCGTCGCTGGTGGTTGCATTCGTGCCGCTGCGCCAGCCTTCGATCGATTCTACGTCGATGTTTGAGGAGACTTCCTTGGTGGCTTCCTTTCCGGTGCTAAGTGCCTTCTGCTGGAGGACTCCTGAGGTATCTATCAGCACTGCGGCAGC
>DAOVGO010000089.1 GCA_030672345.1 Methanosarcinales archaeon
AAGCGGAAACCACTTTCTTGAGGTGCAGTGCGTGCGTAAGATCTACGATCCGGATATTGCGGACGCATTCGGACTTCACAAAGGCGATATCACTGTTATGATCCATTGCGGATCACGGGGCGCAGGGCACCAGATCTGCACTGATCACCTCAAGGTGCTCGGGAAAGCGGCAAAGAAGTATGGAATCGAGCTTGTGGACCGGCAGCTTGCATGTGCGCCCGTGCAATCGAAGGAAGGGCTGGAGTACTTCACAGCGATGTGCGCAGGAGCAAACTATGCATGGGCGAACAGGCAGGTGATCACGCACTGGGTTCGAGAGACGTTTCACCAGTTCTTCGGCAAGGATGTCACAATGGATCTTGTCTACGATGTGGCGCACAATGTCGCAAAACTCGAGGAACACGTGATCGATGGGAAGGCGAAGATGGTCTACGTGCACAGGAAAGGCGCAACCCGGGCATTCCCGAGAGGGCATCCCGACGTCCCGAAAGCGTACCGGAGCGTCGGACAGCCGGTCCTGATCCCGGGGAGCATGGGCACGCCGTCATACATCCTCTGCGGCATGGAAAAGGCGATGGAACTCACGTTCGGGAGCGCGTGTCACGGCGCGGGAAGGGTAGGGAGCAGGAAAGCGGCGAAGAGGAAGTTTCGTGGCGAGGAAATCGAAAAAGAACTCCTTGCAAAGGGGATCACGGTTAAGGCGACCCACCCGAGCATACTTGCAGAGGAGGCGCCAGCGGTCTACAAACCAAGCGACGAGGTCGTGGATGTCGTGCATCAGGTCGGGATCGCATGCAGGGTGGCGCAGGTCGTGCCGATCGGAGTTGCGAAGGGGTAAAAGGTTTCTGCGAAATTGTAGAATCGGATGCAAATTGACCAATTGGAACCCTCGGATGCCTAAAGCCAAGATATAACTGGTCTACACTCGCAGCCACATAGTGTCACATAGTTAAAGTGATGCAGGACCGATATTACTCAACACGCATGACGATATCACAGGCACACAAACGATACGAATTCAAGCGGCAACTCGAAGAGATGAGGCGTAAGACCGGAAAAGGCACTGAACTGATCTCGCTCTACATCCCCCACGACAAACTGATCTCTGACGTGACTGCACAGCTCAGAGCAGAGCACGGACAGGCTGCAAACATCAAATCAAAATCCACACGGACGAACGTGCAGAGCGCACTCGAATCCGTGCTTGCTCGACTTAAGTATTACCAGAGACCTCCTGAAAGTGGATTTGTGATCTTCTGCGGAACACTTGAGCTTGGCGGACACCGGACAACACTGGACACGATGATCATCGAGCCGCCCGAGCCGATCACCTCGTATAAATATCACTGCGACTCTTCTTTTTATCTGGAACCCCTCGAGAATATGCTCGTGGAGAAAAAGGCGTTCGGACTCCTCGCCATCGACCGGAGAGAAGCGACCGTGGGACTATTGCGTGGCAAAGCCATCGAGGTACGCAAACATCTGACATCCACGGTCCCAGGAAAACAGCGAAAAGGCGGTCAGAGCGCAAGAAGATTCCAGCAACTACGCCTAATCGCAATCCACGATTTTTACAAGAAGATCGGTAACAGTGCGAGTGAGATATTCCTTACCATCGATCACAAAGACTTTGAAGGAGTTCTGATCGGAGGACCATCCCCGACAAAGGAAGAATTTTTAGACGGTGAGTTTTTACACCACGAAATACAGAAAAAAATAATAGGATTATTCGATATTGCATATACTGATGAATCGGGTCTTTATGAACTCGTGGATGCCGCATCCGATGCCCTCCAGGATCTGGAGGTCGTCAAGCAGAAGAAGATTATGCAACATTTTATGCGGGAACTGGTGAGTGATAAGGGGCTTGTCGCCTACGGGGATCAGCAGGTGCGTGCAAACCTCGAAATGGGTGCTGTTGATATACTTTTGATATCTGAGGACATGCGGCAGGTGCGTGTGACTGTCTCGTGCCAGAACTGCGGTTATACTGGAAAGGAGACTAAGGAGTGCGCGGCAGATGTATCGGACGTGTCAGACGCCTTCGAAGAGAACTGCCCTTCCTGCGGCTCTGATCTGAAGATCGTGGACACTATTGACGTTGTCGATGAATGGACCGGGGTTTGCGACCAGATGGGAACGCGTGTCGAGTTCATATCCACTGATTTCGAGGAGGGTGACCAGTTGATGCGGGCGTTTGGGGGAGTTGCTGCGATTTTGAGGTATGATACAGGGGTGTGATCTGTAACACAGGGGCATGAACATAACAAGTTGTCAGTAAAGTATGATACTTATGCAACAACTTACGCACATGCAGCACCGGCAGCATCAACGCCTCATCGACCGCTGTTTGGAGACTGTGTTTTTGGAAGACCGATACGTTGCTTTCGATCTGGAGGATATGAGATGAACCGCATCAGAAAAGCACTCAAAAACGTGAGAGGCGAGATCTACACCGATCTCCCGACGCTTTACTGCTATTCGACCGATGCAAGCATCTATCAGGTCATGCCGTCCGCTGTCGTCTGCCCTGTCGATGCCCGCGATGTGAGCGAGTGCGTGAAGGCGGCAGCGGTACTGGGGCTTCCGGTTACGGCAAGGGCTGCGGGCACGAATCTTGCTGGAAGCTGTCTTGGCGAGGGGATTATTCTCGATTTCTCGAAGAATATGAACCGGATCATTGGTATGGTGGAGGAAAGGCGAGAGCGGGGTGAGTTCTTTGTGGATGTAGAGCCAGGAGTCGTAGTCAATGATCTACAGGCGTATCTCGGAAAGAAGGGGCTGTTTCTTCCGCCTGACCCGTCGAGTTCCGAGATCTGCATGATCGGCGGCAATGTTGGCACAAAGGCAAGCGGCGCACGATCCGTGAAATATGGCACCATCGACGATTACGTGGCATCTGTCGAGTTCGTCACGTCCAGAGGCGAGATCATCGACACCGCCGTTCCGGAAACCATCCCTGACCGGATCTCAGATGGTCTACTCGCATTAAGGGAGCGGATACTCGCTGATCCTGATGCTACCAGCCGTCTGGACTCACGAAAGGAAATTAAGATTGCGAGCGGCTACAATATCAGAGCGTTGCTCGATTATGAGGGCATCGGAGAGATGATCGCACACCTGATGTCCTCAAGCGTTGGGACGCTCGGCATTTTTACGAAAATACGGCTGAAAGTCCTTCCAATCGTTGCAGGAAAGTCCATCAGTGCGATATACTTCAGGAGCCTGTATGATGCGGGCGATGCTGTGCAGCATATCAACGAACTCGGTCCTGTGAAAGTCGAGATGATGGACTCGACGTCTCTTGGTATCGTGCGGTCAGAGTACCCTGATATGGGAATGCCTGCGGATGCGGACGTGAGCGCGCTTTTTGTCGAGTTCGAGGGCGGCGATCGGAGATCAAAGATACGTGATCTCGAGAAACTGATCGATGATCGCTATGACATCTGCGGAGAAGTCGTCTCTGAAACAGAGGACGCTGAAGCACAGGAGAGGGTGTGGGCGGTCAGGAAAGCGCTTGTCCCGATTCTCACGAACTACGATCCTGACACAAAGCCTGATGCATTCATCGATGACGTTGCTGTCAGGATATCTGACCTTGCTCCGCTGATACGCGACCTGCATGAGATATTCGACAAATACAACATCGTATCTGCGATTTATGGACATGCAGGATCAGGAAATCTGCATATCAGACCGATGCTGAACCTGAACGACCGGAAAAACATTGATCTGCTCCCGGAACTTGTTGACCGCGTGTATGATGCGGTATTCAGATACAACGGAACCATGACCGGAGAGCATGGAATGGGTCGGTTAAGGACGATGTTTCTTGAAAAAGAGTGGGGCGAGCCGATATACGGCTATATGCGGCAGATCAAGGAGATATTCGATCCTGACGACCTCCTGAACCCTGATGTCATGTTCAGCGATAGGGGGATCACCGATGACATCAAGTATCCGAGAGAATATATGAACCGGTTTGAACAACCATGCGTCAACTGCGGGTACTGCAAGTCGGTCTGCCCGATATCGACCACGATCGGGGGGGAAACAGGTTCGAGGTCGTTTCTCCAGCTTCTGCGGTTCAGAAACCTTGGACAAACAACAGCCGCAGAGTCACGCCAGGTAGAGAGGATGCTCAAGCTCTGTCTTGGCTGTCTGAGATGCACGACCAGATGCCCGAGCCATGCGAGCGTCGGTGAGCTGCTCTTCACGCAGAAAACCGCGTCTCTGCCGGTCAGGCAGACGATGCGTGCGTGGGCATCCAATCTGGACCGATTCAGCAGGTATGCACGGATTTTTGGGAAGATGAACCCGATTGCAAACCCGGCAGCAAAGATGCTGTTGAAACGATCGATCCCCCGCTTCAGGAATGGACCGCTTCCACCTGTTGGGCATAAGCGGAATCCGGATGCGCTGAATGTTGCGGTATTCGCCGGATGTGCGTCCATGATCCTTGATGACGGCGTCTTTGACTCGATGGTTCGGGTGCTCGAAAAGAGCGGATTTAATGTCTTTATCCCGGAACAACAGTGCTGCGGTCTTCCGATGATCGAAGAGGGCATGTATGATCTCGCAAGGGACGTTGCAAGGAAGAATGTTCTCGCGTTTTCGGATAAGCGGTACGACGCCATCGTGACGGCGTGCGCGTCCTGCACGATGATGCTAAGGAAGTCTGTGGAACTGCTAACAGACGATGGCGATGATGACGTCGGCAGGGCTGCGGCGAGAGTATCTGAGATCACCTACGATATCGGTGAGTTTTTGCTGAAGTATCTCGACGAGAGAGCGTTTTCGAGGGAAAAACTGGACATTCGTGTGGCGTACCACAATCCCTGCCATCTTGCGGCTGTCGGCATTCGTGGCGGCGAGTTACTGAAGCGGATCGTGACCGATTTCGTCGAGACCAGCGATGGGTGCTGCGGCGGGGCTGGAGCGTACAGTTTCCTGCATCCCGAGATCTCTCTTAAGATATTTGACCGAAAGGCGGCTGAGATCCGGGAGATCGAGCCTGATCTGGTTGTTACCACCTGCCCGAGCTGTGAACTCCAGTTCAGGCACGGACTTGCGAAAAATGGGATCGAGTGCGATGTCAGGAATATCGTGGAGGTGGTGGAGCGGTATCTTTGACCTGGCACAACCCGGATTTTTCGGTCGGATTCTTACTGCCCCTAAATTCCTGACCGATCCCAAAATTTTATGCACGTGAAGCCAGATGTTAATTAAATGACGAACAGACGACAGGCTCTTGCGACTATTGCATTCATAAGCATGGTCATGCTTGCCGCACAGATTGCCTCATGCGATGACGTGACCTGGACGGGTAAGAAGACCCACACCCTCGACAAGGGCGACGCGTTCTCGGTCGGCGCATTCACAGTCAAAGCCACTGATTTTGATGGGGCAGGGTCGGTTGTGCTCGAGATCAGGCTGAATACAGAGGAAGAGGCGGGCGAGGTGGTCGAGATCCTTCTTGCAAAGGGCGAGGTGTGGGATAACGATGAGGTCAGGCTAAAATGCACTGATGCGACCGATAAAGACAATCTGGAGTCCATAGGTAGATATCCATGGTATCCTGCGGCAAAGATCACCTCATGGGTCGCAGAGCGGAAGACGCCTGACATAACACTTGAGATTTCGACCGATGAGAGTGAATATCTCTACGGCGATACCGTAACAGCAGAGATTACAGTCGAGAACGACGGTGACGTGGATCTGCGTGATGTGCTGCTGAATATCAGCCTCGACGGATTGTATCTTGCAGACGGTGGGCAGCTCCGCCGCATCGGCACGATCAGCCCTGATGATTCAAGATCGGTCACGGTCAAACTCGGGTTCCAGACGCCGCCTGTGGATGGGAACATACATGTCTCGGTGACCGGCAGGGGCGAGGACGGTGATGAGTACCATAAGGTGGGATCAAGGACAGTCAGACTGAAGCCGCCACCTCCACCGCTTGTCATACGAAAGTTTGCGACCCCTGACATCTACTGGGGCGAGACTGTGTATGTGAGTATCAGCGCAAAGAACGTCCAAAACTACGAGGTCGAGCAGATCACGCTGATTGACGAGGTCCCTGATCGGTCCAGGGTGAAAAACAACCTGGATTTGAACTGGACGTTCGATATAAGCCCCGGCGAAGAAAAGACATTTCATTACCACCTGATTCCGGATAGACCCGGCAGTTTCACACTCCCTGCCGCCAGCGCATCATGGCGTTTGCAGGGGGTGGATTATGGCGCCGGCAGCGACCGCCCCGCGACTGTGGTGCATGGCGCATTCATGGATGTCGTAAAGACGGTCGAGCCTGATCCGGCAGAGATCGGCGAGACGGTCAATGTCATGATCGAGGTCACAAACACGGGCGACCTGCCTGCATACATCAGTCTGTCCGATTCGCTTCCTGCAAATACAACTTATGTCAGCGGCAGAACAAATTTTACCGGTTTTACTTTTATGAGATCGCAAGAGACCGAACGCATCAGTTATGACATGAGAATCGACTCGCCGGATGTGAATATCCCTGAACCGGTGGTTAAATTCAAAGAAACGGTCTACGCCGGAAGGACCATGAACTACACCGGAAACTATGAGGTGACGATGTCAGCCACGTCGACTACGGCGGTTACAGCGATCCCAGGATCCGGAGATGCAACACCCACCAATTCAGCGAGCGCGGGCGTAAACGGCGACGGAGGGATCCCAAAACCCGACTCAGGTAGGGCGGCAGAGAATGAAACAGCCATGAGACGGATCAATGTGGAAGCAAGAGAGGTTCAGCAGAATATCGAATCATTAAAGACGATGGTGATGCCCGGACCGGGGGGCGCGTGGCTGGTTGCGGCGATCATGATTGCTTACGTGATCTCGATCCGGCGAATTTTATGAGCCCGTATAGTATCAGAATTCCTATTATGACACTTACGTACCAGTATGCTGGTATGGATGATACGAATGAACTCACCTTTTCCAGAAGTGGTCTTCTGCCAGACTTGATGTGCAGCGTGGCTGTTGCCACCCTGCCCCATGTATCCTCCGATTCCATGGCATGGACGATGATTGTGTGATTGCCTGCGAGGAGTCCTGTGGTATCGATCGTTGCGGTGATCAGTTCGGTGTTGCTGTCAAATGCGCCGTCAACCGGCATCATCGGAGTTCCTGTGCCATCCGATCCGGTAAAGTCGATGAAGTACTCGGCTCGCACCACCTCAAGCATCCAGCCGGAGACTGCAACCGCATCGAGCACAACAGTCTCTCCTTCGTAGCACGACTGCGGCGACAGCTTGATCTCGCCGATGTGCGGCACCGCACCAAACGCAGTGATCACATGCGGATCATATCCTGACCTGCCGTGACAACTCGTGCAATTCCTGACCTTACCATGCGGTACTCCGGAGATATCAACCGCATCAAAGAGTATTTCGTGCACATGGCAGTCCACGCAGGCTTTTGGCGTCTTGTCAGGGTGGACACCCGGTTCCGGACCGATTCCGTGACACGCCCAGCACGCTCTTACGATCGGATCGGTTTGCACTGCGTCGTCTGATGCGGATGCGCCTGCGTTTAGTTTGGCATGCGCCCCAAGTTGCGAATCGATCGCATCGACACGCTTGATATCCATACCGGTGCCGAGGTCATGGCACTGGACGCAGTTGGCAAAGACGATATCCCAGCCATTTACAAGCGGCGGCACATGGAACGTATCAGGCTCATCGCCTCCGAAATTCTCTCCGACAGAAATCCAGCTCACGTTGTAGCCGTCTACCCTGAGATCGTCCTCGTCATCGATGTCACTTGTGTCCGCCTCAGATATATCGGGCGATATCAGCCGCACACCATCGAGCACGACCAGATCATCGCCATAAGACCTGAATACGCCTGACACGTTCGCTCTGAACACACATACATCGTTGAGCGACGGGATATCTGTCTCGTATTCGAATAATTCGCTTGTATTCACCACACCATCCTCAACCACGACACCATTCTCTCTTAATTCGAGCACGGCGAGATCTCCGTTGATATCGATATATTTTACCGTGAGAACGAACCCGTCTCCAAGATCCCAGTCCTCACCTGATCTGAGCGTCTTTGAACTCACCTCTTCATCGTCGAAATCAAGAAGCAGCCTTGTATAGTAGGTCACGTTCCCTTTCCGGTCAACGATGGTGTACCTGTCGTTTCTTGCGTATCCTTCCATGTGGCAGGCGTAGCACGCCGCGTTCTCGGTCTCAGGATGGATTCGCCTGATCGTTCTGCCCTCAAACGTCGCAACCCCGCCTTTTTCGCCTCTCATGACGCCAGTCAGGTTCATCGAGACAACGATCTGGTCAAAAGTGCTGTTATCCTCCGTGATCGTCTCCTCGTACAAAAACGACTTATCACCGCTTACCACGCGCTCATCGAGGACCTCTCCTTCCCGGATGAGCTGGACGAACGTGCTATCCCCCACCAGATCGACAATCACGACCTTTAATATGTATCCGTTCCTGAGTTCCCAGAGATCTCCTGCAAGCAGGGTTGCTTCCTCATCTTCGTATATCAACTCTGATTCCTGGTCTGTCGGATCGATCGCATCGCCCCATTCCTCCGCATTATCCTCGTCCTCGTGGCAGTAGACACAATCGGTCAGGATACTGTCAGGATACGCCATCAGTTCGTTAGTTAAGCCGTAATGGGATACCTTGTAGGTGCTGCTCGTGACCGGGTCGGTGGTCTCGGCGATGCTGTTGACATGACATGCAGCGCACCCGACAGTGGTGCTAATGTTGCTTGTGGTTAAGTTTCCCGGATTGTCGAGCATGTCAGCGTCCTTGAAATGCTCGTAAACCATCGGTTCCCTATATTTTGATCGATCGAAGGTGTGGCAGTCGTTGTTGCTGCAATTCAGCTTCTTGACGTGTTTTCCGGGATGACCTGACGGGATCGTGCCGTCCCCGTGACATGCCCAGCACGATCGGTTGATGTCGCTCTCTGCGCCGTTTGCTCTGGCATGGATGCCTTTTTTGAAATCCGCGACAACGAAGTTCGCGTTGGAACCGATCGAATCATGGCAACTGATGCATGCGGGATAAGGATTGTAGCCGTATAGTGTCGAGACGCTGGCTTCCGTACCCGCACCCACGCCACTTTCCAGAGCGCGGCTTATGATGTAACAGTACCACGCACCAGGTTCGGGATCGTTCACATAGATATACTTGTATGTGATGTTGTCATCGTCGAGAACCATCGTCTCATCGAACCGCAGGTCCCTCATCTCATCGGTCAGGGTGACGTTGAGGGTCCCGTTGCTTCCGTACTCCTGGCTGACGGCATACTCTGGTATCCATGACTGCGAGATTATAACGTTGGAGTGGGACCAGTTGCTCCCGTACCCCTGGCTGACGGCATACTCTGATATGTTCACACCTGTTTCTGAGACTGCGCTCGGGCGGACAACGATCAGTTCGACCCCTGCGCCGTACCATGTCGAGTTAAACTCAATCCAGTTCGTGTATTTCGGAACATGTGTAACAAACCCGCGTATCTCGCCTGCCGAGATGTCATAGCCATGATCGGTCCCCACCACGATCTCTTCTGTGACGTTCCATGGCTCGTAATGCGGCTCAAAGTGGCATATCTGGCAGTCTTCCAGAATGTCCGGTGGTATTCCGCTGTGCCCGCCAGAGATCATCGTGTGGCAGTCGGTGCAACTCAGAATCGAGATCTCGTGCAGCGAGTTATGGCACGATCTACATGCCACGTCATACTCACCGTCTCCATTCACGTCGGCATGTATGTGGGCAAGTCCCCGCGTGTCCCAGTTCGGTATCGGGATATCTGCGCTTGCATTCGTGTGGTTCAGCGGCGGATCCGGATCC
Source organism: Methanosarcinales archaeon (assembly GCA_030672345.1). Taxonomy (GTDB): domain Archaea; phylum Halobacteriota; class Methanosarcinia; order Methanosarcinales; family Methanogasteraceae; genus Methanogaster_D. The sequence continues at coordinate 9,864 of DAOVGO010000089.1, forward strand.
GGCTTGTGGCATTCGCTGCAATTAAACGGGATATGGATGATCGGCTTGTACGCGATCGGGTTCTGGTGGCTGGATGTGATGGTGTAGTTCGTTGTCCCTGAAGACCAGCCGAATATCCGTGCGATCCATGTTCCTTCCTGCATGCCGGCATCGTCATCAAAGACCGAATAGCTGGCGAGCGTGGCGTTCTTCGGGCGGTATATCCTTGATCCGTTGGCAAACGATGCGCTTCCATCCACGCTCGGCACATAGTAAGTGCCGTGCCAGTTGTCGCTTTCGTTCAGGTCCTGAATGCGCACCAGATCATCGAGTGGTCCGATCAGGGAGAGTGTGAAATTGTATGCAGGGTCCTCACAGGTCACCGAGACATTGATCCCTCCGCCGCCGCTCACATTGACAATGTAGGTGACATCTGACCGCTGGTAGGACGTGAATGTCGGGGCATAGCTGCCAAGCACACCATCCAGCGAGTATTGATCAGCAGGGACCTGCGGATAGTCCAGACCTCCGTGGCAGAGTTCGCATGACACATCCCGATGGACGCCGGTACTGACTGCGATGGTCCCGTTGAGCGTATATGGGTCTGCGATATCGTGTTTTGCGTCTCCCCCCTCCTTGTGGATAAAACTGGTGTGACAGTCGGTGCAGTTCGCGATGAAGACGTGGGATGGACGGTCAAGCGACATCTGATTTCTTGGTCTGTACAGATCAGATTCGGCGTACATCGAGAGCACCCATTCGCCACGTTTGGAATCGTTAGCTTCAAATATGGTCACCCACCCACTTTCCCCGCAGATAAAGCCCCCTCGATGCCCGTATTGTATCTCATGCAGATGCACAGGGGTTGCTGTGAGGAACTGGGAAGCATAAGGGCTGTGGCACATGGTCTGGCAGTCTTTCTCCATCGATCCGGAGATCAGTTTGTTCGGATGTATCACAGGCGTGGAATTTCTTATAGACGGATCTGTCTGCGGGCTCGATGCATTATGGCATCCCCTTGCCTGACAGCCCCAGAGCGTGGTCGTGAAGTT
>DAOVGO010000165.1 GCA_030672345.1 Methanosarcinales archaeon
TGGATAAATCCGGCCGATATCAGAGCAGTATCGAGATCATTGCGAAGCCATTGACCAATCAAGAGAATTAAAGGAGGTACATGAGATGGAATTTGAAGAAACGTTACAGATCGCTCTGGATAGGGCGATTACTAGAGAGGAGGCTCTTTTTCTGTTTGAGGAGACTGAAAAGCCTGCTAAATATCTAAAACTCTTTGAGGCGGCGACAGCTGTCCGGGAGAAAGAGTGCGGAAACCTTTTCCGTCTGGATGGCTGGATGGGGAGCAACATAGAGTGTAAGATCGATCCGCCGTGCAAGTACTGTAGACGTGCCACCCCGGGATACAAGTGGGAAGGCTGGAATGTGAGTGCCGGGCAACTGAAAGAGATTGCAGAGGCATTCAAGAGGACAGGAACGACCACCGTAGAGATCGGGGGCGGAACGAATCCGGAGGATGCCGGACCAACCGTGATCGAGATTCTTAAGGTTCTCAGAGAATCAGGGCTCGATGTCTGGGTCAATGTCGGACCGGCACTGGAAGAAGAGCACATACAGGAGATGAAGAGGCTTGGAGTTGAATCCATAACGAGTTCGTTTGAAACGATGAATGAGAGGATATTCCACGAAATCAAGCCTGGTGACAGCCTGGAGAAGAGAAAGGAGCTGGCTCATCTGATCAATGATAACGGAGTTCCCTTGATCAGCGTGATCATGACCGGGATAGGAGAGAGCTATCAGGATCGCGTAGATCACCTATTCTACCTCAAAGAACTGGAGAACTTCTACCAGCTCGCAGTCTCATGGCTCAAAGTCCACCCCAAGAGCCCTCTGGAAGGGACGATCATTCCCCCTTCGCCGATAGAAGCTGCGAGAACTGTTGCGATCGGCAGGTTGATCTTCCGCGATATCTACATCAATGTCAGCGATCCGCAACACATCCAGCTATGGATTATGGCAGGAGCCAACCGGATGGTTCATGCTGGTGCCTCTCTTCACGAGAAAGGCGGTTTCTCAATCGGAGGGCAGTGGGTTAGTACTGGTGCTGAACATATCGATGTCGGCAACGGCTATGAGGTGATGAGCATACTGCCCGTCACTGCTAGGTATATCATGGATGCAGGAATGGAAGTGGAACCCACGGTTCAGAAAGCGGTCGGAGAGTACTGGGAATCTGCAACAGGTGATGCAACGATGAAGGCGGTATAAATGAAGATAAATACAATATTGGTTGGAATAACCATGATACTTTTGCTGGCTCTGCCAGCCGCAGCATCCGACTACACGCTTGGCATCTTCGGTAACGCGAACGAGGACGACACGATCAACATGCAGGATGTAACGTACACCGAACTGATCATCCTCGAATACAGAGACCAGACAGAGCTTTCCGATGCAAAGTACGACGACAAGATCAACATGCAGGATGTGACGCAGATTGAGCTTGTCATACTCGGGAGGGAGAAAGAGCTTACGATTCTGGACTCTGAGGGAGAAACCAAAACGATATCCCTGCCAGTGAACGAAATACTCACGTTGAACTCGGACTGCACAGAGGCTATCAGAGCTACCGGGGCGAAGGATCGAATAGTTGGGATAGAGAGTGCTACAGCCATGCATACGACGTTTTTCCCGGAGATATCCGCGCTACCATCGGTTGGCAGGGGATCTGGTCCTGATCTTGAAAAGATACTGGAAATGGACCCTGATATACTCATGGCTTATGCTCCCGGGATATACAACCCTGGTCATACAGGTCTTGAGGATAAGCTTGAGCCAGTAGTAACCGTGGTCCGTTTAAACTTCTACAAACCGGAAACGGTGGTAGAAGATGTGATAAAGCTCGGGTATCTGCTCGGCGAGGTGGAGAATGCAAGGAACTACATCGAATGGCGTGACGAATACGTTGATGAGGTAGAAGATGTGGTATCAGGGATTTCAGAGGACGATAAACCGATGGTTTTCATAGATTACGGGAGCCAGAGAGGTTCGTCCAACCGCATGACTGCTGCCAAAGGCACTGGGCTTCACCAGATGTGTGTGCAGGCAGGCGGGATCAACATAGCTGCTGACCTGCCACCGGGTCTTGCGCCAGGATATCCTTATGCAGAACTGGAGTGGATTTTAGATCAGGAGCCTACAGTGGTCATTGGTCAGGCATCTGGATATAATTCACGTGGCGGCGGTTATGAAACGGATGACGATAGCGATCTGAAAGCATATTATGACGAGATAATAGGACTTCTTGGCTTTGGAGAGATTCCAGCAGTGAAGAACAACCGCATCTACATAATGCAGGGCGAAGTCTCCGGTGGATTGGCTGACGTGATCGGTCTTGCCTACTATGCAGAGTGGTTCCATCCGGATCTCTTCGAGAACATGGATGCAGAGGCGATACATCAGGAATACATCGACGAATTCTGCGGCATAGACTTCGATGTGGCAGAGCACGGTGTTTTTGTATATCCACGACCAGAGGAGAGCTAAGTCACTCTCCTTCCTTATTTTTTTAAAAAGAGACGATCGATATGAAGATCACCTGCATCTCAACCGTCCCGACCTTGTCACTCGCTGAGGCAGTGAACGAGTTGAACTGCGATTTTGAAACCGGCATCGATTTCAGGACATACTATCCAAACCAGATAGACGAAGAAGAGATCGATGAAGAGATCCTGAAAGACGATCTGAAGAGCTCAGATATTGTTCTGATCGACATAAGAGGCGGCGGGCGATCGAGCGAAGTCGTTTATGACGCATTGAAGGACGGAAATAACATCGTCCTGAATCTCATCACGCCTATAGGCAAGCTGATGCAGATAACAAGACTCGGCTCATTCTCCGGAAAAAAGATGGCAGACAGGATGAGTGCCAATACCACAACTGGGGTGGAAGATCAAGATCCGGAAGACCTCTGGAAACGGATAGAGCGGGCTCAGAATATCGTGGAGACCGCCGGAAAACTTCTGCCGGTCAAATCCATGAGGGATGCAGGCAACTATGTAAAAATAACTAAATACTGGAGGCATGGCGGCAGAGAAAATTATTATAATCTCTTTTTGCTTCTTCTCAGGGAGTACTTTGGATACGACCTGCCAGAAGCAAAAGAACCGGTTGAATTCCCGGAATACGGGATATATCATCCAGCGTACGGACATTTTACAGACCTAAAGGATTTCACTGGATCAACCGGATTCAAAGAGGCAAATCCAACCATCGGCATGCTTTTTCATGGAGGAATGCATTTTGACCAGAACATTGCAACGATAAAAGCATTTATGAACGAATTTGACGATTTTAATATCATACCTGTCTATTCGGATGGAATTCATAGCCTGAAAGCGATAAGACACTATTTCTTCAAAGACGATGAGCCCATCGTCGATGCGGTCATCAGTCTGATGTGGTTTCGGATAAACGGGGGTCCCTTTGGTGGGAATCCGGAGCGGACACTGGAGTTACTGAAGAGTCTGAACGTGCCCATCTTTTCTCCGGCGACCATGTTCATGCGGGAAGTCGAGAAATGGAAGGAATCGCCGACCGGGCTTTCACCGATCGAGATCATTGCTGCTGTGATATGGCCCGAACTCGATGGGTGCATCGAGTCCATACCAGTCTCCGGAGTGCAGGATGTAATGGTGGGAGAACTACATGCAAGGGAGGTTGCGCCGATCGATGACCGCATCTCCCGCATCACGAGCAGGATTGGGAACTGGGTCAAGTTGAAGGGATTACCAGAGAGCGAGAGGAAGATCGCTGTCATAATATATAACTATCCACCGGGTGAGGCGAATATCGGAAAAGCTGCTTATCTCGATGTCTTCCAGAGCGTAACTCGATTATTGGAACGTTTTAAGGAGAACGGGTACGATGTAGAGATTCCAGAGAAAGAGCTGCACAAATTATTCGAGGAGATGGCGATCACTAACTCAGGAAGCTGGTTCAGGAAAGAAAATACGATTGCAAACTGTTTTTCTCTCGATCTGGATGAGTATCTTCTATTCTTCAGGTCACTGCCTGATGAACTGCAGGAGGATGTCATACACTACTGGGGCGAGCCTCCGGGAAGCGTCATGACCGTCAATAACAGACTTCTGATACCGGGAATCGAATTTGGCAGGATATTTGTTGGGATTCAGCCAGCAAGACCCCCGCTCGACGGATCGGATCTGGCTAAAGCGTCTCATGACAAGACGAAACCGCCACATCACCAGTATCTTGCCTTCTACTTCTGGTTGCAGAAGATATGGGGCGCAGATGCCGTCTTTCACGTAGGAACTCACGGTCTGGCAGAATTTACGAAAGGAAAGGAAGTGGGAATGAGTTCGAGCTGTTTTCCTGATGTTCTGATCGGTGATATGCCGCATCTGTACATATATCACGTCCTGAACACATCAGAGTCCACCATCGCGAAGAGGAGGCTTTATGGTACGCTGATCAGTTACAACTCCCCGCCTTACACCACATCGGATTTGTACGAGGATTATACCGAGCTTCAGGATTTGATCGATGAGTACAACGACACCGCCACCGTGGCGCAGAATCCCCTGCGAAGCGAGAAGGTCCGGGAGAAAATCCTTGAAAAGGCAAGAGAACTGGAATTCAGAGGCGAAACCATAGATAACATCCACGAAGAGCTCTATGAGATGAAACGGAGCATCATACCAAAAGGTTTACACATACTTGGAGAGAGGTACGAAATCGAAGATCTTAAGAGATTTACCGAATTTATCCTGAGATATGACCGGGATGGGATAAAATCGCTCAACAGAATCCTTGCAGAATCGATGGAGATCGATTATGATCTTGCGCTGAGAAATAAGGATCAATACGCTTCCCTGCTCGACGATATCGATTCAAGAAGCTCTGAACTCGTGAATCTCTCCATCGACGAATCCATCAAAGAGTCCATCGAAAGCGTTATCGGGAAGGGCAAGAGCAAGATCAATCGCAAACAGAGAAATGAGATAGAGAAGACCCTAACGTTCGGAATCGAGGTATCAAGAAACTATTCCGATAGCGGTCTTGAGATCGAAAGTTGTCTGCGAGGCTTGAATACGGAGTTTATCGAGCCATCTCTCGGAGGGGATGTGGTGCGAACACCAGAGATTCTTCCAACCGGCAGAAACATCAACCAATTTGATCCGAACAGGATTCCGACCCAGACCGCTTCTGATCGGGGCGTTGAAATTGCAGAAAACACGATAAAGGTATATCTGCGAAAGAATAACAGCTATCCTGAAAGTGTTGGGATCGTGTTGTGGGGATTTGAGACAACGAAGACCGGAGGAGAGTCCATCGGGCAGATTCTTCATTATCTTGGAGTGAAAGTCACAAGAGGGATTGGATCGTGGTATCCGGAACTGACGCCCGTACCTCTGGAAGAACTCGGGAGACCAAGAATCGACTGTCTCGTAAATATCTGCGGCTTTTTCCGCGATATGTTCCCGAATCTATTAGATCTTCTGAATCGAGCCGTGGGCATCGTGGCAGAGCTGGACGAGCCTCTCGAGATGAATTTCGTACGAAAGCACTCCCTTGAGAACCGCCAGATGCTCGTAGAAGAGATTGAAAGAGGAGCGATCGACGAAAAAACTGCGAATAAGGTTGCAAATGGTAGAATATTTGGTCCGAAGGCAGGAGAGTACGGGACAAGAATGCTCCCACTCATCGAAGACTCGATCTGGAAGGATGAGGCGGATCTGGCAGAGGTTTACATCCAGTCGATGAACCATCTCTACGTCGAGAATATTCACGCAGAGAAGAACGATGATCTCTACCGGAAGAACCTGTCCAGCGTGGAGATCGTCTCACAGGTCAGGGATTCGCATGATTATGAAGTGGTCGATCTGGATCATTATTTCGAGTTCTTTGGGGGGCTTTCAAAGGCTGTTGAGACAGTCAGAGGTGAAAAGCCAGAGATGCTGATCACAGACACGACAAAAGAGGTGGTAAAGACAGAGGATGTCGGGGACGTCATAGCACGAGGGGTGCGGACAAGACTCCTGAACCCGAAATGGATCGATGAAATGCTGAAACATGATGTTCACGGGGCGCAGCAGATCGCAGATCGACTTGAGAACGTACTTGGGCTGGCTGCAACCACAAACGCTGTGGATAACTGGATATGGTCGTCCATTGCCAGGCGATTTGTCTTTGATGAGGAGATGAGAAGAAGATTGATTGAAAATAACAGATTTGCCGCTGCTGAAGTGATGGAAAGATTGTTTGAAGCCGAAAAAAGGGGATACTGGGATGCGACAGAGGATGAACTGGAAGAACTGAGAAGCGCGTATCTCGAGGTGGAAGGGGATATCGAGAATGTGGTGTGAGGCGATGATGGGCAACAACCTTCGCAACTCAATCGTCGGAAATAAAGAGGCATAAGATCATGATCGAAGAGATAGACTGGAACAGGATGTGGATTGCGGCGACTGAGAATGCCTCGTGGAGAAAGCGACGTGGGGATATGACAGAGTTCTGGAATAAGAGATCCCGGCGGTATAGCGAGTCACTGAAGCACAATGATCGCTCTATACAGATGATATCAAGATTGGACACCGATCCGGAGTGCACTGTACTTGATATCGGTGCAGGACCGGGTACGCTCACAATCCCGCTTGCAAAGATCGTAAAACACGTGACGGTCGTGGAACCATCGAGCGGAATGCTTGCCTGTCTGAAAAAGAATGCGGCAGATGAGGGACTTACGAACATAACCTGCATAAACAGGAGATGGGAGGACGCTACCCCCGGTGCGGATCTTGATGAGTATGACGTTGTGATAGTATCCTATTCGCTCGGCGATGCTCGACATGAAAGCGGCACTTTCGAAGATGAATGAGGTTGCAAGACGGTCTGTTTACCTGTTCACCTTTGCAGGAGGTCGTGCGTGGGATTATAACGAACTCTGGCCCAGATTGTATGGCGAGGAGTATCGAGCAGTGCCTGATTATATTTATCTCTACAACATCCTCCACGGGATGGGCATCTACGCGGGTGTCGATACTATGCCATCACTCCGGAACAATGGCTCGGCTCAGTCTTGACCATGGCGGGAGGTAACAATATCGCTGCTGATCTCTCGGCAAATATGGTGGATCCGGAGTGGATACTGGTGCAGAACCCTGATATCATCATCGATCACGAAGGCAGCCGTCTTCCCGCAGGTTACGATACCGATGATATAACCGGGGCGAAGGATGTAATCGAGCAGATGGTGAACGAACCGGGCTGGGAGAAGATAAAGGCAGTGGAAGACGGAAAAGTCTATATCGAGGCTAGCGACATCGATTCCGGACCGCAATTATTTATAGTGGTTGCATACATGGCGAAATGGTTCTATCCGGAGCTCTTCGAGGACCTGGACCCTGAGGCAACCCAGCGGGAGTATCTGGATCGATTCCAGCGGATAGAGTATGACGTAGACGAGCACGGTGTATTCGTATATCCGCCGATAGAGATCGATGGCGGCTTGGCAGGGATACCCGATAGATACAAAGAGTGAGTTTGAGTTAAACCCGGGAGACCTCTCGCTCGATCAGACACAGATCCCGAGATGAAAGAAAGCCAGAAGGAGAAGATTACGAATGTCGTCAAATACATTGATCCTTGTGACTATCCCTTGCATCGGGATCTTTCTCACATACTGTGGTTACCTGTTTGCCAGCTCGTATACGCCCCATTCCGGCACGATGTTCCCTGTTTTCGATGTTTCCAGAGGAGATCTTCGCAGGATTGTGGGTCTATGTCTCCTGAGTTATGCGTTGCTTGGATTGAATATACTGGTGGGATGTAGCACCAAAAATCTCATAGGCGTCATTGTAGTTCTTTCAATCCTCATCACCTGTGCGCTGCTGCTGACCATCGGCGCGTCGATACTGATCAGGAGATGCAATCCGGTGACGCGAGAGTGAGATGAGATAGCACCATCCATCGCGGCTTCAAGACACGCAAAGCCGGGGATTAAGTAGGCTCTTCGAATACTTTTTTCGGACGAGATACTGAACCGTTGTTGATGCGAGCCTTCGAGCAAGAAGAGCATGTGGAGTGCCCTGTACCTGCAAGTCATTATGGTGATCGGATTACATACTGAACTAACAATTTGTTATTTAATTATACTAATCAAACCAAAAGTTTTAAATACTGAGTGAGTTATTTATCGATGTATGCGCGTTATGCAACATATATTTTGCATATAATCACACAAAGTAAAAGTCTACCATAAGGAGGTAATATATAATGGGAATGAACAGGATATCGGCTAAAATAGCCACAACAATGCTTTTGCTCTTGCTGGTACTGCCAGCATCAGCATCAGACTACACGCTCGAGGTCTTCGGGAACGCGAACGAAGATGGCACGATCAATATGCAGGATGTGACCTACACCGAACTGATCATCCTCGAGTACAGAGACCAAACAGAACTTGCTGACGCCAAGTACGACGGCAAGATCAACATGCAGGACGTGACGCAGATCGAGCTCGTCATTCTCGGGAAGGAGAAGGAGCTTACGCTTGTTGACACCGACGATAGGATCGTGACGGTGGAGAAGCCAATAACAAGCATCGCCTGCACAATTTCTCATCTCGTTGAGACATTACGATCGATTGATATAGAGAAAAGTATGATAGTTGGTCTGACAGACGGCACAATACAGTCCACATCGTACTTCCCGGAATTTGGTGATGTAACAAGTATTGGAAGCTCATTCGGTTCTATTGATGTTGAGATGGTAGTAGTGCTCAACCCCGATATCGTCCTCATACACCCAACCACACGTGGCGTCGGCACCGCACAGGTTGTCAAGAAGTTAGAAGCTGCCGGCATAACCGTGTACTGTTCCCGGACTAATATTCCAACGACTTATGTAGAAGAGATGAGAAAGCTTGGATACATCTTTGGGAAGCAGGATGAAGCCGAAGAATTCATTGATTTCTATGAAGAATTTTTGAATTCGATCGGAGAGATAGTGGATGATATTCCGGAAGAAGATAAACCAAAAGTGTACAGCGAATATAGCTCGTATGCAATCGGTTCCAAAGATGTATACCCGATCACGCTGGCAGGAGGCAAGAGCATCTTTGCTGGTCTGCCATCTGGAGAGGTGGATCCTGAAGCAGTAGCAACCAGCAACCCTGATGTTATAGTCTGCATAGTGACGGATGAAGCAGACGCAAGGGCGGCAGGTGATACAGCAACACTGGTGGAAGCAAGGACAGAGATAATGGGCAGACCTATGCTGCAGAATGTGGCAGCAGTGACTAACGAGAGGGTTTACGTAATAACCTCTCCTTTCTGGCCCTACTTGCCACACAGCGGATGTAGACACTTTGTAGGCGTAGGGTACCTGGCAAAATGGTTCCATCCAGAGCTCTTCGGTGATCTGGATCCACAGGCGATCCATCAGGAATACCTGACAGAGTTTCAGGGACTGGACTACGATCTGAACGAGCAGGGTGTTTTCGTGTATCCGCCTCCAGAGGAGAGTTGATGGGAATAAATAAAAAGGAGATGATAACTATGAAAACAAGTACATTGGTTGGACTAACCATGATGCTCTTGCTGGCTCTGCCAGCCGCAGCATCCGACTTCACGCTTGGAATATTCGGGAACGCGAACGAGGATGACTCAAATTGATCCCACTCGATTTGACTATGATGTAATTACAGCAATTTTAATAATTCAATGTGAAAGTAACTACTCCGAAAGGTTTATGTGTAATGAATGAATGTCAAACATATCTGCTTTAACACAGAATATATGGAGGTATATGGCATGTATGGAACGAGGGCACACAGCGATGCGTTGCATAGCCCGTTATCACCTGTAGACCCATCCACGCATGGCGAGAACTTCCAAAAATTGAGAATGAGACATCAATCTCAATCGCAAAGGTGTGTTAACAGTATTATTATGAATTTTTTTCAGCCATCAGAACAATCACAGTTACTCTAAACCATATAATTTGGAGGCATAACCACGAAAACGGAATGCATACTTTACTGCGTGCTGATGATAGCTCTCGCAGCATTCAGCGCACCAGCATCGGCAGACTATATCATAGCTGGCGATGTGGACGACGATTACAGAATTACCATATCAGACGTAGTGCTCGCGCTACAGATGGCGACCGGAAGCATAGCTCCCGATCTGAAACGCGCCGATGCGAATCATGATGGCACAATCGATGCACTCGACGCGCTCATGATACTCACGATGGCGCAGACGACGCAGGTATATGTCGATGCACCAGAGATCGTATCTGACGCATTCGATGTCGAGATAGACATCTACGATGTCACGGATCTTGACTCAGGACAGTTTGATTTAACGTTCGATTCCGCGGTTGTGAACGTGACAGATGTCTGTGCAGGAGAGATCGACGGCACAACGATACCGATAGAATCATGGAATTTCACGGACGCTGACACGATTCGCGTGCTATTCAATCCCCAGGGAGCCACCGGAGTGAGCGGAGAAGGGCAGATAGCCACGATCAGCTTCGAGACGATGGGTACGGCTGTAGCTACCAGTGTTCTAGAACTATCCAGCGGATTGCTCACCGATACCGGGCCGAATGAAACGTCTGCACTCTGGTTCGGTTGCGAGGTTGCAATCGGAGTACCGGTTGCGGTCAACGCTCCGGATGTCATAACCGAGGCGTTCACCGCAACAATTGATGTAGATGACATTCTCGATATGAACAGCGGGCAGTTCGATCTGACATTTGATCCGAATGTTGTGAACGTGACTGCTGTTAATGCCGGAGATGTCAGTGGTACAACTGTGCCGATTGTTGACTGGCGATTCATGGACGCTGACACTGTAAGAGTGCTCTTCAAGCTCTCCGGTGTCAATGGGGCGAGCGGAACCGGGTCTGTTGCGATGATAGAGTTCGCGGTAACCGGATCGTCGGGTGACACAAGCGTTCTTGACATATTCGATGGGACGCTCTCTGACACGGAAGCAGGTGAGATACCCGCAATCTGGAGTGATGATGAGGTGACCATGTAACACCCCACCAAAGTATAGGAGGCAATATATAATGCAGCTAAAAACATTACTTGGAATAACCATAAGTTTGCTCCTGCTGGCACTACCAGCGGGAGCGACAGACTTCACGCTTGGCGTCTTCGGCAACGCGAACGAGGACGACACAATAAACATGCAGGATGTGACGTACACCGAACTGATCATCCTCGAGTACCGGGACGAGACAGAGCTTGCTGACGGCAAGTACGACGGCAAGATCAACATGCAGGATGTAACGCAGATCGAATTGATCATTCTCGGGAAGGAGAAGGAGCTTACGCTTATAGATTCCGCGGATAGGACGGTGACTGTGGAGAAACCAGTTGAGAGCGTCATTGTGTATATGCCAGCCATAGCTGAGGCGATACAAGTGCTCGATGCAACGGATAAGGTGGTCGGTGTAGGTTCTATCGTCGCTGGTGGGGGAAAGTGGAAAGAAACTGAGAAGATGTTTCCAGTGCTCAGCAATCTGCC
>DAOVGO010000084.1 GCA_030672345.1 Methanosarcinales archaeon
TATGCAAATTCAATGAAGGAGTTAATACTATGACCGAAGACACAAATCCCGCAACTGACGGGGAAGGAACGGGAGAGCCGGGAGCGGCTGCACTGTCGGGAGATCCTGACATCGCAGCACTCGAAGCGACTCTCAAGGAAAAAGAGCTCGCATTGTCTTCACAGACATCAGCAGAGCTAAATCTGGCTCACGAGAAGATCGTTGAACTGGAGAAAACGAACAAAGAACTCACGGCGCGCATGGCGGTACTCGAGAAAGACACGCGGGTCAAAGAGTTGACGCAGAAGATCGAGACGCTATCGAAGCAACCAGTAATCCACACGGTCGTATCCGGCGCACCGGTATCAGCGCAGCCAGTAGAACTTGACTCGGGTGATTTCGAGCAGTTCAGCGCACTTGACTTTACGGAGGACTGAAAATGGCACTATCAGCAATGCCCACGATTCGGAACGTTCTGGATTCTGGGGACACAATCCTAAATCTCACGGCGGGGGCAACAATCATCGCAGGACAGGCAGTTGAAGCAGCGGCGACAGGAGTATCTGGGGAAGTAATCCCGGGGACCGGAACCACTGCACCAATAGGAGTCGCATTGTATGGCGCAGCAAGTGGCGAACCTGTGGCGATTGCATCAGTGGGATGCGTTGCGACAGTGGCGACTGAAGAAACCATAGACGCTGGCGACTGGGTGACCGTTAAACAGAACGGCGCAACTACGGTCGATGGACTGGTCGGAGTACTGGATGTAACGAAAGACATTCTCGGTCTTGCGATCGACGACATAACAGCAGATGAAACCGGCAGGATCTTGGTTGTACCATCGCCGTACATCGCAGCAACTTAAGGTGATCATGATGAAAGAAATAACAGTAAATCCGATGGGGCACCGACCAGTCGATGCGCGGCAGGACGTTCATGCGAGGCTCCTATCATCGCTTCTGCAGATCGCACAGATAGATCATACTGGCGAGAGACTCGGGAGCCGGCAGAGACGTGATCTGGTTCGCAGAATCCCGGCTGAGATGGGTGTGTCAAAGATCGACGACTTCATGAGCAATGATCCGACGGCTGGCAGATATCAGGCGCGCGAGCTTCTGCTTACCGATGCAATCGAAAGCACAAGTATCATCCAGGAGCAGGTCCTGAGGACCGTGATCGCTGGCGCCGAGAAATTCCAAGTAATCAGAGATGCCGGCGTTGCATGGTATCCGACAAAGTCAAACGCTCTCCGAGTTCCGCTCGGCGAGGCGCAAAGGAACGCTGACATCGTCGCGGAAGGTTCCGAGATCCCGGACAGAACCATGGACTATGACAAGCGTGATTTCACGATCGTCAAGTACGGTGTGAAACCCCGGATCTCATTCGAGATGATCGAGGACGGTCTTGTGGACGTCGTGGCTGAAGAGATCTTCTATGCGGGCGCAGCGGTTGAGAACAGACTCAACTACGATGCGCTGACGGCTCTGGCGACCAATGCGGGCAACACAACGACCACCGGCGGCTGTGCCGGGGCAGGTATTGCTCTGTCAGTTCTCAGGGACGCGAAAGGGTTGATCAAGGCGGATGGATTCATTGCCGATACGATAATCATGAGTGGTGAGTTTGAGGAGGATCTCCTGCTGAACAGTAATCTCGCGTACGCCAGCTATGCCGGTGGTGCTGAGGCGATCAGAGCAGGGACTCTCCCGGCATCATTGATGGGCATGAAGTGGTTTGTCACCGACAACGGCAGCACAACCGTGGATGGCACAAATCCATGGGAGTACGGATCGAGCGCTGATGTTGGTGCTATCGTGATGGAAGCAAAACGTGGCTGTGGTGTTGCGATGCGCAGGGATCGCACGGTGAAGAAGTTCGAGGACATCACCCGGGAACTGCAGACGATCACCGTGACCATGCGGGCGGATGTGAACTATCTGCATGCGAATGCTGTTGCGAAGTGCAACTGGATAACCTGAGGAGGGAAACCTCCTTTCCTCTTTGTTTTTTTGGAGGAAACATGCTAACTTCTCAATCCGAAAAAGAATTGTATGCAGAATATGAGGATGATCGCTGCGAGGCTCTCAAAGATACTTCTGGATTCACGGATGCAGAACTTGAAGATCTCGATGTCAATAGGATACAGGGTGGTGGCGTGAACGATCCAGAGACATACCTGATTGATTCCAGTCCAGTAGATCCGGAATCAGATGCGAAAGGCGATGCAATAGA
>DAOVGO010000147.1 GCA_030672345.1 Methanosarcinales archaeon
TGGCGATCCTGCATGATGACCGGGTTACCGGCATCCGGAACGGAGCGCGGGATTTCGGCATGCAGATCGAGATCAGATGTTGGGAGAGCGTCGATGCACGAGTCGCAAGACCGACGAGGCTGCCGTACGATTTGCTGGACCGTCTCGCTGATCGGATCACAAACGAGGTTCCTGGTGTCGTGAGCGTTACATACAACATCACGACGAAACCACCATCAACGATGGAAGTGGTTTAAATCTGATTCAGGTGTGCAAGATGACAACGAAACGAATAATCCCATGTCTCGATACGACCTTTGACGAGAGCGGTAAAGCCGTGGTCGTCAAAGGAATCGAATTTGAGAGCCTGCGATATGCGGGCGACCCCGTAGAACTTGCCAGACGGTACGTAGAGCAGAAAGCCGATGAACTGGTCTTCCTCGATATCTCAGCCTCGACCGATGACAGAGCCACGATGACCGATGTGATCAGAAGGGTTGCTGACGAGGTCACGATCCCGTTCTGCGTCGGCGGCGGAATCAAGAGCTTCTCTGACTTTGAGCGGGTGCTTGATGCAGGCGCAGACAAGGTCGGGATCAACACCGCAGCAGTCAAGAACCCGGAACTGATCAGGGAAGTTGCAGGCGCATTCGGATCTGAAAAAATCGTCGTTGCGATCGACTGCAAGCGCAGATTCGAGGAAGGCGATGGAAAGACGACAGTCGAGCTCGAAGACGGAAGTAGCGCATGGTATGACGTTGTCATATACGGCGGCAAAGAGCTGACCGGCATCGATGCCATCAAGTGGGCGCAAAAGATGCAGGATCTTGGCGCTGGCGAGATACTGCTCACAAGCAAGGACCGGGACGGGACAAAGGACGGATACGACATCCCTGTGACGAAAGCAATCGCTGAGGCGGTTGATATCCCTGTGATCGCATCAGGTGGCGTCGGCACGATGGAACACATCTATGAGGCGTTTGTGGGTGGGGCTGATGCGTGTCTTGCAGCGAGCATATTCCACTACGGGACGTATACTGTTGGCGAGATCAAGGAGTATCTGATAGGACGCGGGATGGGGTGAGGGAACCCCGGGTCCGTGCCACGAGACTGTTTTATCATCTTCCGGAACCCGGGGTTTGAAAAACCACAGAGCGCACAGGGGGACCCAAAGCAGTTGAAGGATCAGTCGCTTAGAATCTCTTCTAGGTAGTTCAGATAGCTTTTAGCCATGACTTCCCTTGAAAAATGCTCCTCGACGCGTCTTCTACACTCATGAGGATCGATATCAGAGACTTTATCCGTGACTATGATCTCACGTATTTCGTTGAGGTTATCACAGAGAAAACCGGTCACGCCGTCCTTTATCTGGTCGGTCAAGCCCCCGCTCCGGAGCGCGATGACAGGTGTTCCGCAGCACATCGCCTCTGATGCATGGAGCCCGAATATCTCCATGAACGGGAACATCGGAAGTGAGATTACCGCCTTTGCGTTCTGAAATAACTTTACCTGATCCTCGAAAGTTACGGTGCCATAATACCGCGCAGCAGCGCCGTCGCACCTGGATGTCACCTCTGCAACATAATCCTGACTGATAACGAAGCGATCTTCGCCGCAGATGTCCCCGCAGGCATTTGAATCCTCCATCAGTTGAATAAACTCTAAAATTCCTTTCTCGCTGCATATCCGGTTGGCAGTTAGATAACGCTCTCCCTTCTCGGCTTTGAACGGATAAAGCTTGGTATTTATGCCGTGTGGAATGCACCTGCATGGCACCATCAGCCGATTTGAGATGTTCATCGCCTGCGCCCTTGACGCCGCGATGAAGTACGGATCGCCACGTATATGCGGGACCCTCCCCCAGTCACATATCCCGTGGAATATGTGGCACACCTTCGCATCCGGATGTGCCATCCTATAATCATAAGTCACCCCGGATATGGTATTATCGATGATAACATCATAACCATTAAAATATTTTTCATCGATATCGTACGCCATCTCTTCTTTTGCAATCCAATCATGGTGTACATCAGATGATTCTTCAACAGTCTCTATTATCTTGAGTTTTGGAATTTGCGGGAGTTTTGAGCCTTTACAACATGCAACAGCGACCTCCTCAACCTCATCAAATCCGGAGAGCGCCACTGCCAGATCGCCTACAACAAGTTCGGTACCACCATATTTTCTAAAGTCTATCGCCTTTTCCGCAGACGAAACGATAAATATCTTCATTTGTGGTCACCGATATCAAATACAACTCTTTTCAACTCTCTTTTGTCAAGCAGGTCTTCTTTACCCACCGTAAATCTTGTCATGATCCTTGTATACTTTCCTTTGATGATCTCTTTTGTTACGTCAATCCTTACGTCGTTGATGGTTGCAGAAGGATTATCCACAATCACCGGAACAACAAAGCCAAAGTCCACGTCGATGGAAGAGCCCTCGTTTCTTATGATCGCGCTCACCTCATCATCACACCTGCTGAACTCAAACGAGAGTAAACTCTCCCCGATCGCGAGTTTTTCAGCGGATATCCCCCAGTCAGTAGTGATGTACGGGCAGATTGTGACGCTTTCAGGGGCGCGGGGTTCCACTCCGAGCAGTCCGCGAACGATTGCATACAGATAGATCGTTGCAGACCACGCCTGAATGAAACAGCCGGCAGGATCCGCAACAGCGGACGGCTCAGGCGGCACGTCTCCTGACATGACCTCCTTGAAGTATAGTCTGGAGAACTGCTGCATCTCGGTCATCTGGTAGGTCTTGAGGAATCCCTCCTTGAAATTCCCCCGAGCAAACTCGGAATACGCAACCCAGCCCGTGACAAAGGGCCAGACGCCGCCCTTCTGGTAGCTGTTCCCATCATATTCAGGATCGCTCCTTGCACGGGTCCTGACGCCCCACGATGTCGTGAACTCGTCGCTTTCCATCCATGCAAGGATTTTGTCCCCCTTTTCAGGATCAATAAGATCGAAGAAGACCGGGATGACTGCGTTTACAGTCATATCCTTCTTCAGGGTGCCGTCAGGCTGTATCGTGTCGTACAGGAACCCCTGCGCTTCGTCCCAGTATCGTTCGGTGATGAGCGTTTTGAGCTCATGATGCCGTTTCATATACGTCTCTGCAAGTTCAACGTCGCCAAACTCCCTTACGATCTCTGCTCCGCACAGAAATGCATGGCTAAATATCCCCTGAACATCGACCCCGGACTTTCCCCTGAAGTATGAGTCCATCCACTGCACATCCTGGAGAAAACCCTCAGGACCGTGCTCGATCAAGCCATCGCCATCACGGTCCGCTTTCAGGCACCAGTCGAGTGCCCTGAGCATATTATCGTACAGGTGCCGCACAAAAATTTTATCGCCAGACCACTTATAATAATCATACAATGCGATCACAAAGAGCGGGGTTGCATCGACGCTGTAGTAGTAGATCGTCCCGTCCATCCTGGTTTCGTGTGGAATCTCTCCTCTGTAGAACGGGACCCTGACCGCATCATCGCCATCCTCCTTTGCCTGAAATCGTGCAAGCAGCTCAAGTGCGCACTGGGAGCTGAGAAAGTCTCCGATGCAATTGCTGCCAAATACCGTCCATGCGATGTCCCTTCCAAAGTATGTCGGGAAATGCGGCAGTCCAGCCATGAATCCAAGACCGTAACCATGTTGATAGTGCTTCAACAGTAGTATTCCAATCTTAGAACGAATAAAAGCATCATCGATCTCTTTAATCCCTGATTCAAGGTTTAACATCGTCTGGATATAATTGGTATATGATTTTTTTGTCTCCATAAGTAATTCTTTTGCTGAATCGATCAACTCTTCAGATTCATCGATCAACAGATGGTATGTTGCATCACCACCATTCAGTGCGAACCTGATCTCGATGGTATCTCGCGCATCGATCTGTATTTCATAAGCCAGGAGTGTGCCACCCATGCAGTGTTCTGACGGACCCGGAGACCTGTTCTCCAGTTTACACTCATCAAGATTGGCAACATCGAAGCAGACATACTTCGGTTCAAGATTTGAGCGGAAGAGCATCATCCAGTTCGGACGCTTGTGGTGCCGCACAAAAACCATCTTTCTGCGTGGATCATAAGTTACGAGATATTTCCTCTCCTTCCATGCATCACCGGTCTGTTTCAGTGCCCATTCAAGATTTGTGACCGGATTTGCGATGAACTTGAATGTCGTTCTCGTATCTTTCGTGTTTTTGATCCTGAATCTCCAGCAAACCCCTTTTTTGAGTTTTGGGACGAAAACGGACTGATTGATGGAGAAATCTCCAATCTCAAACGTTCTTTCAACATCACCACTAAAGATAAACTCCGTGCAGAAATCAGGTAGCCAGTTGATCTCAGACTTACCATCCTCAATCAAGCCAAAGTTTACGCCATCTGCAACTTTTAGCGGCAGATTCCAGATGCCGTTCCATCTACCCTCGAATCTTCCGTTTTTATGTCCGATAACATAGACTCTCAAGCCTGCAGAAAGAAAATTCGATTCAAGTTCCTCAGTTTCATGCCATTCCATCATTTTCATAACGAGTATGGGAGTCCCATGTTCCAGTGCATCAGTGAACAGGTGATACATCGATGCTGCTTCTTATAAACATGGCGTTTGTGCATCTTTGTCCGGGCAACCAGGAGGCACCTCGAGTTGACATCCAGGATAGGCAACAAAACCTTTATCCCAAAAACAACCAGACAGGTATAGCAATGAAACAATTGAGTGCTCCAAAGCGAATCGCAAGGATAAAATTCGGTTTGATTTCTCCACTGGAATATCGGAGCATGAGTGTCACCCGGATCATCACA
>DAOVGO010000201.1 GCA_030672345.1 Methanosarcinales archaeon
TCGCAGCTGCCTTTGTCCTGATCGTCGTCGTGATGCTGATCAATGCAGCAACAAGAATGCTGCTATGGAGGAGTCGGATTGGTTAAATTCAGTCTGAAGCTGAGAAGAAAAACCAGCGAGAAATTCGAACAGGCATTCATAAAAGCATTCGGTCGGACCATGGATAGTTCTGCAAAGCCGCCATTCATATTAAAACAAATCTTCCGGCGAATACTGCGATGGAGGCATCGGATTGGTTAAATTCAGATTCAAACTGAAGCGAAGAAAGAAGGTCCCTCTCGATCAAGCGGGCGGCGAAGGCGATCCTGCAAAACCCGGTGAAACCCCGGGTGAAACCCTCCTCGAAGAATCTAAACAGGAATCAGTAGAAACATCCGGAGGGAATGGGGATGGTTCTGCGAAACCTGCAAAACCCGTAAAACCCGCAAAACCACCAGGTAGATTTAAACGATCGCTTAAGCGGATACCATCGCTCGAGGAGATCGACAGGATCGGGTTAGATGACATACAGAAACAGATCAAGCGGCGTTTAACGCCAAAAAGCGAATCTGTAAGGACTCTTGGCTTTGAACTGGGCGAGGTATCGACTCCTGTTCTCGGAGTGCCGCTCGCGGAGGTGAATGTCACCTACGAGGTCCACCCACCGTTCCAGTACGTGAACATCCGTTTCGACGGCGAAGAACTGGTATACCATGGAGTAGAGCCTCTGCTGAGTGATGGTGAGTTAAAATATCTGAAGATCATCGAAAACGCGTTTGAGAAGATGATCCACTCCGAAATCGTGATAATCGGGGATAAAAATCGTGAAGAATACTTAAGAGACCGGTTTTCGATGATCATCAACATTTACCTCCTGAATCTGAATCATTATCAGAAGGAGAAGATGTTCTACCATCTCCTGAAGAAGTACATCGGGTACGGGAAGATCGACGTCCTGATGAAAGACCCTTATATCGAGGATATCACCTGCAACGGACCGAATTCCCAGATCTACGTCAACCACCGGATATACGGCTCGATACGGACTGATGTCACCTTTGAGGAGGTGGAACTGAACAACTTCGTGATGAAGATCGCGCAAACGGCTGGCAGGCATATCTCTGTGCTCCAGCCGATACGGGATGCAACGCTTGCAGACGGCAGCCGTATAAACATCACACTCGGACGCGAGGTCACAAGAAAAGGTTCAACCTTCACGATCCGGCGTTTCAGGACAAATCCGGTCTCCCCGGTCGATCTGATCAAGTACGGAACCTTCGATCCAAAACAACTCGCATACCTCTGGATCATCCTTGAATACAAACGATCGATACTGGCAGCCGGCGGAACCGCATCAGGAAAGACCACGACATTAAACGCTCTCTGTGCGTTCATACGCCCGGAATACAAGATCGTCTCGATCGAGGACACCGCGGAGCTTAACCTGCTGCACCCAAACTGGACGCAGTCGGTCACAAGAACCGGATTCGGAGGCGGAGCAGCCCTCACAAAAGCGTCATGGAACGGATCAGGCAAAGGCGGGGCAGCAGGCGACATCGAACTCTACGACCTGCTCACGGCAGCACTAAGGCAGCGCCCCGAATACATCGTTGTCGGCGAGGTGCGGGGAAGCGAGGCGTTTACACTCTTTCAGGCGATCTCGGTCGGGCATCCATGTCTTGGCACGATTCACGCAGGATCGATGAAGGAACTCCTCTCAAGGGTCGAGTCAAACCCGATGAACGTTCCGAGAAGCCTGTTCTCGAGTGTTGATAACATCATCTTCAACTCGATGGTGAAGAAGGGCGAGCATTACATCAGACGGGCATCGGGCATCGTTGAGATCATCGAGATCGATCCTGACCGCGGGGACCTGATCACAAACCCGATCTTCAGGTGGGATCCGGTCTCTGACACATTTACACACTCTGGAAGTTACGCCCTATTTACAGGGATAAGAGAGGAATTCGGAGTGCAGGATGGGTATCTCTTAAATGAATTGAATGACAGGGCGGAACTGCTGGATTACCTTGCAAAGAATGATATTACAGACTATGAACGCGTTGTGAATGCGATAAGAACGTATTCAAGGGATAAGGATGCGATGATGGAGAAGATGGCGTGAAGTTCATCGAACGTTACAGGATGTTCTGCTACCATTTCGGACGGTATATCGACAAGACGCCACGGGATTCCGTTGCAAAGTTGCTGTGCCAGGCTGATATCGAGATGACGCCAGGGATGTTTCTCTCGCTTGCTGGCATAACCGCCGTTACTGCGGCAGGCACGGTGCTCTTTTCATCCGCCATCCTCTTCCGCAACTCAGGTAGTCCGATCGTCTATGTCGCAGTCCTGACATCGCTTGCATTCGCGCTCACGCTTGCTGGATTCCCGTTCGTTTTGTACAACAAAATATCTGCCAAGAAGATGGATATTGAGCAGGAGCTTCCTTATGTTCTCGGGTACATGTCGGTTCTTGCAAGCGCTGGATCGTCGCCGATTGATGTGGTCAGAAGAATCAGCATCGAGGAGTACGGTCACATATCAAAGGAGTTCGGAAAGGTCATATACCGGGTCGATATCCTTGGCGAGGATGCGGTAACCGCTATGGGCGACCTGATACACAATACGCCGTCTGAGATGTTTCGGGTCATTTGCATCGATCTTGCAAACATCATACACGCGGGCGGCGGGTTTATGGAATATCTTGAGATGAAATCAAGGGATCTTATGACTATGCGGAGACTGATCCAGAAGGAGTTTGTAGATTCGCTCTCGGTCTATGGTGAGGGGTATCTCGGCGGCGTTGTGATGAGCGTTGTGCTTGCGGTTCTCGGAATCGTCGTCTGCGGCGCGCTCGGTATAGACATGGGCGTCTTTGCACCGCGAGATCTCTTCAACGTCTTTGTCTACTTTGTGCTGCCGTTTACAAACATCATCTTCCTTGCCATGCTCTCTATGAAGTATTCAAGGAGTCCGGTATGAGCAGGAGATCCGTTGCGTTACGGATGCGCATAGACCGATATATGCAGATCATACGACTGAGATACGACATAAAGCGGGAGTATTTCACAGTGGCAATTCCTGTGATCGCTGCAATCACACTCCTGATCGCGGCTGCGCTCACAGGTCACACTTTTGTCATTCAGGAAGGATCAGGCACAAGCGCGGGCAGTGGCGAAGATGCTGCACGGCTTGCAGCGTATCAGGCGCTTGTGGAGGAGATCGAGGGAGGCGAAGATTCCGATGGTACCGGAAGCATGGAAGCAGAGGGAAAAACTCCGGAAGATGCGTCAAAGGACGATCTGGATCACATACTCGTATTTGCGGTACTGATCGCGATCATACCGTATTCGATCGATACGTACCGCCAGAAGAGGCTCCTCAAGAGACGCGAGGTCGCATACAGCGAGTTTCTCTTCAAACTATCCGAACTGATGCGTGGCGGCATAGACCCGATCCGGGGCGTGATCGACCTATCAACGACTGATCTTGGGGCAATCACCGAAAACGTGAGAGGCGCGGCATCCGCGATGATCCTCGGACACTCGTTTTCAGATGCGATGAATGACATGGCGAAAGCGCTCAAAAGCAATCTGATCACAAAGTACACAAAGCTCGTGGTCCAGGCAGCATACACAGGCGGTGCGGTCGCAGACCTCATACTCAGAACATCAGAGGATATGCGGGCTGTGATCGGAATAGAGCGGGAGAAGGAGGGAAACCTTAAACAGTACATCGTTATATTTTATCTGGCACAGGGGATCATCGTAATGCTAACGTACATCCTTTCTTCCTCGCTTCTTCCGCTGATTCAGGGAATGGGGATGGAACTTCTCTTCGGAAATGCAGGAGTAACCGAGATCAACTTTGAGCGCGGTTTCTTTCACATGATCATGTTAAACGCGCTTCTTGGCGGAATCATCATCGGTCAGATCACGGAAGGTGAGATGAAACATGGGCTGAAGCATTCCGTAATCCTGATTATTGCCTGCTACATCGCATCTACCACGCTGATCCTCCCGAGCCCTGCAGTGGGGGAGATGAGGATCGAACTGGTATCGGGTGGTGGGCAGGAAGGCTTCGGTGGAATTCCGCTCGTGGAGCAGATCGTCTTCAATGTCACTGATCTTGAGGGAAGTCCCGCGCCTGATGTCTATGTCAAGGTCAGCATATCACCTGATGGGAGTGTGAATCCGCGGATTGTGAAGACCGGGGCGGATGGTCTTGCCACTGTGACGGTTGCGCCCGGTATGGATGAGGGCGTCTATGTCGTTGAGGCGGTAGCTGGCGATACTGTTGCGAGAACGAGCGTTCGGGTGTTGTCCGGGGATTGAGGTGGGCTGAAGTGTGGGGGTGTGGATACGAGAGAAGATTGGGAAACTTTATAAATCTCCAGCTTATACTATCTGATCGAAGGTGGTCAAAATGGACGTAGTATACGAAAATACGATACTGGATATAATAAACGATTTTGAGGAGTTTATTGATAGATTAGCGATGAGAAAGGACGAGTTGAGAGAATTGAAGGATGAGTTATTGATATACAACGATCCGGCATTCATGAAAAGCATAAAAACCGGAATTGTTGAGGCAGAAGAGGGGGCAGTCGTGAAGTGTAAGGATATGGATGAAGTGAAAAACCTTTTTAAGTCGTTATAGCATGTATAAATCCGCATTTACAAAAGAATTCCTTAAAGTCCTCAAAAAGATAAAGAGAAAGGATATAGCAACGTTTTGGCGATTGGAATCAAAAATTGGAGATATCATAGAACAGCCCACGCGCTACAAGCCTTTGAAGGGCGAATTGAAAGGGTTGAGGCGGGCTCATGTCAGACCGTTTGTCGTTGTGTTCGAAGTAGAGGGAGACACTGTGACATTCATTTCGTTCAAGCACCACGATAAATCATACGGCGTTGACACGTAAAGTCGGAAAAAAGCCTTTGAGCAGTGTGAATCCGAGTATCATGAAGACCGGATCGGATGGTCTGGTCAGGGTAAACGTGATACCTGGTGAGGCTGAGGGCGTCTATGTCATCGAGGCGATGGCTTGCGATGCTGTGGGGCGGGGGACTGTTCGGGTGGTGTCGGGGGAATGAGATCACCCAACCCGCTCCCTCGTATCGATTGATATGCCATCACCCGTTATGTAAAACGGTATCATCTTTCCCATGGGCGGAACACCCTTCAGTTTCGGGATGTTGATGAATCGATTGATCCTATCGCCTGCATGCACGGTTCTGAACTGAATGATACCATCCACCATCGATCTCATGATCCGTTCAGCCCTATCATCAAGTATGCCAGTGTCCGCTGCCAGCAGAAACGTTGTACCGCTGTATCGACTCACATCGATCAGTGAATTGAGCGCATCCACCAGTATGTGAGTCTCCTCATCAATGAAGAGTGATGTGAAGGTGTCCACGATGCAGAGATCTGTCTCTGAGATGTTCCGGAGCGAGGGATCGATCAGGTGGTACAGGTTCCTGTGTTTCAGGATATCTTCACGGCACATATCAAGGAGTGCGGTCCGATCCTTGAAATCCCCGAGTATCGTAAATCCGTCTGAATTTCCATTTAACCCAAGCATCGACATCTGATCGAGCACGTCATCTTTCGATCGCTTTGTTGAGATGTATAGCACCTTTTTGCCAATTTTTAGGGTATCGAATCCCACTCTCTGTATGAATACACTTTTTATGCTACCTAAATCCTCTTCGATCAATAACACACTCTTTTGTGGGATTTCTTCCAATCCAATACCTGTCAGAACCATTGTTGTCTGGCTATTTAATACCAGCCTTCATAACGTTTTTGCTACGTAATCTATGTAGGTTTTGTCATGATATATAGAATATGCAGGAAAGATATATCAACGCCAGATTAGAGGATACAATATAGAATGTCACTACACAATGACGAACGCGGCATCTCTGTCATCATCGGCACACTGATGCTCATCCTGATCACGATAATCGCAGCATCAGGGCTTGCGCTCATGGTCTCAGGGATGCAGAAGGAGGCGATGGAGCGCGAGAGTCACCTTGCCGCGGTGGAGAGCGAGAATCTAAGAATCATCTCGATTGATCCGGCTGGCAATTCCACACACTGGCATTTGGTCAACGCGACCATCATGAACATTAACACCGATGACTCACATATCACCGCGATCAGTCTGAATGGCATGCACGCAATGAACTATAGGGCTGAGGATGCGTCTGGCAATCTCGATTGTTACAGAGAATATCCTGTGATATATAATTTCAAGAAAAGAGTGATGATCCCGGCTGCAGGGAGCAAGGAGATATGCCTGAATTTTACAGAACAGATCGTAATCGAGTCCAACGAGTCTGTTGATGTGTTAGGCTGGGCTAATAATAGTGAGAATTATACGTACCCCCTACCGAACCATCCGCGTGTGGCATATCCGTATGCCTTGTATCCTGACATGGATTGCGATGAGACCGTCTACAATGTAACGGATGGTGGTAACGTTACTAATCAACATGGCAATTATACACTTGATGAGACTACAGGGAACATAACGCTCATTGGCACCGCCTTCGGTGGCAGCATGACCAATACCAGCAGCTACAACATCACCTACACGACCCGGTTTGATACGTTCGCCTCGTCTCTCCAGGTGCGTAAGAACGAGCCTGTCACTATCGAAGTGATCACCTCGCTCATAAATATCTTCAAGCAAACCTTCATGCCACCTGTGCCGCTTGCAGAGGTGCAGTTCGAGATCGAGCGTGTGGTGGATTCCAATGGTAGCGTATCCTATCGAGATTATCTGATACTGGACGCATCAGACTCGTTTGATCCGGACGACGGCTCCATCACAGAATATCGATGGGCGGTGTGGGATAATTCTTTAGAGATATATTACTACAACCTGACTGGGATGAAGGTGAGACCTGTGAAGTTGAACCTGACCACAGCTCATAACATCGAGATAGACCTTGAGGTGCGCGACGACACCGGCATGGTATCGAGACTCAGCCAGCGATGCGGGAATGTTACCATTCCGTGAATCCGCATCAATCGAAATGATAGGAATCGGAACGCCAGAGGAGATTATCAGGGGATTGATATGAAGAGGTTATCGAATATTATTTCGTGCAAGGGAATAGGAAAATCCGAAAAAGAAGAGTACAGCGAACTATATCACAGACAGGTTTGACTATTGCGGACACAAGAACGGTTCAGGTGACCTGAAAGCCGACATACATCATCACACTGCCAAAGAAATGGTCTGTCGATTCAGGGCTGGTTGGCAGGTAGCGGTTTTAGTTTTTTTGGAAATTGGTGGATAATCGAAACCACATCGGATGTTTTTTGGGATTTTAACGTTGAGAATAGCCAGGAAAAACCATCACGCCCGGATGCGATCGATCTCCACCCTCCCGTCACGCACCACAACGGTAAAACCGGAATCAGCAAGCATACGTGCAGCCCTGCCATTTCCATGTATCATCAGTTCCACAAGATCCTCCGGCTCATCGATGTCGGTGCTGACCGAAAACGAATCGTAGACCTCGACTGAGGAGCCGCTCTCGCGTGCGATCCGCAGATGATCAAGAAAGCTTGTCCCATAGTAATCGACATGGAATCCGGATGGGTCCCTGATATATAGAATGTTGGTGCCGCCGCCCTTACCCGGCGCGATCACCACATCGGCATCGAGCCCCGCAATCTCTTTGATGTGCTTGCTGCTGATCAGCGGCAGATCCGCCATCACGATCATGACCGAATCGTTGTCATGCCTGGCTCGCGAGCGGAGATAATCGTTTAGCGCCTCATTCAGCCCGTAATCGCTCAGCAGAACGTGCGGGCTGAGATCGACCTCCCCGTTGCTGAGCATCGATGAAGTGAGGATATCGATCTCGAAACCATGCAGCGCGTCCACCACATCATGTAGCATGTTCATCGCAAGTGCGTCACGCTCCTCTGGCGTCAACATGCCAGCCAGACGGGATTTGGCGTTGTTCCTCTTGAATGGGACTACGATCTTCATGATCTCAGACATCCTGCAGGATATGAAAGGTATAAAGGTTATGAACGAACAGAAGTGGAGGTTACCACGGAGGTCACCGCCGTCCTCTCACCCGTGCCTGTGCTCTCTGCATGCGTTCTCGTCGGTCGCTTCCATGAGCATTCCCTGCTTCCATGCCTCGACCGCATCACGCACCGTGCCCTGTGCACCAACAAAGACGTCGATCCCGAACTGCTCAAACATCGTGATCGCTTTCGGTCCAAGCCCGCCGCAGAGCATGATGTGCGTGCCGGTCGTTGATATCAACTCCGGGGGCAGTCCGGTGCCACCTCTATGCTCGCTGGTATTCGCAATCACCTCAACCTCACCAGTGTCTATATCCACGACGGTGTACGTCGGCACCCTGCCAAAATGCTGCCCGACGAAATCATCGATCCCGCCGTCTCCTGCTGTTGGAATACATACTTTCATTTTTATTCACCTATCTGTTATCTCATAGCTCATTTCGTGCAACTTCGTTTGCTGAAATCATCCTTGTGATCAATTCATATTAATATATGCACAGTTAACCCGCATGGACGGCGTGCCCGGCGATGAGAATCTCCCGCTTCCGGATCATATCACCGAACTTCGAAGCCGGCTGATCGTGTTGGTGCTCGCGCTCTGCACCGTTGCCGCGATCGCGTATCCGTTCTCGGGCACGCTGATCCGGATGATCTGGGCAGAGCTCCTGCCAGAGGCACGCAGTGTTTATACCAGGACCCACCTAAGATCATGATAGAGAATGAGCGGCGCAGATCACATACAGCACAAAGTCATGATCATGAGCGGTAAGGGCGGCGTTGGCAAGACCACTGTGGCTGTCAACCTCGCGCTTGCACTCGTTGAGAACGGACAGAACGTCGGATTACTGGATGCCGACATCACCGGACCGAACATAGCAAAGATGCTGAAGATCGAGGATGAAATACTATCAGGAGACGGGGAGCGGTTGGTGCCCGTGTATATGCCCATAGGCTGCGATCACGGGATTTCTGTCATGTCGATGGCTTTTATGATCGAGAGGGACGCTGCCATACCGTGGCACAGCCCGACCAGGCTCGGTGTGCTGCGCCAGTTCGTCGATGAGGTGCAGTGGGGCTTGCTTGATTACCTGATCATCGATCTGCCTCCCGGCACAGGCGATGAACCGCTGAGCATCGCCACGATGCTGAATGTGGATGGCGCAATCATCGTCACCACGCCGCAGGAGGTCGCGCTTCTGGACGCAAGGAAGGCGATAAACATGGCGAAGGGGGAGGGAATCCCAGTTATCGGAATTATCGAGAATATGAGTGGGTTTGTGTGCCCGCGCTGCGGAAGTCAGATCAATCTATTCGGAGAAGGTGGCGGAAAACGTGTTGCCAATGAAATGGGCGTGCCGTTTCTCGGAAGCATACCACTCGATCCGATGATCGTCAGATCAGGCGATGACGGTATTCCTTTCGTGGCAACACCCCATTCCAGCACCGTCCGATCGTTTGAGGAGATCGTGGAGCGGGTGTATGATGCAGTACATGCGCAAGAGATGTGAGAGATATGCTCATCGCGGCGTTGCCTCGAGAAGTTCGTTGACACGCGATTCATATTCTACGATGTACGCAGACGCCCGTATCGCAAGTGTTAGCCTGGTTTCGTGGGAGACGTTCCCCCTGGCGCCGATCTCTTCGATGAGGTAGCCGTACTGCGTGGGGTCAGTTACGGCGGCGACATTTTTGAAGTTCTTTATCGCGGATTTCAGGAGTGCGATGCCGCCGATGTCCATGCTCTCAATCGATGTCAGCGGGATCAGGTTCACGACAACGATGGAGATCTCTGCTGTCGCAATCGCGGCATGAATCGCCGGGTGAAGTGTCTTTATTCTACCGCCAAGCAGCTCCGAAAATCCGGTAAACTCAGATACGCGGGTCACAGGGATTCCGTTTTGCGAAATTTCACTTGCTGTACCTTCTGTTGCGATTATCTCTATCCCAAGATCTGATAGATCGCTTGCAAACTTTTTAATGCCTATTTTGTCAGATACGCTCATCAGAGTTTTCTTCATCTCAATCCCTCCGCATCTGATCAAGCATAGACTCAACTTCCCCCAGAAACGAATCGAGCGTGCCTGTATTCCGGATGGTATGGGCAGCCGACTTGAGGGCTTCACCCAGCCCCCATTTCAGTTCACGTTCATCCCGTGCTTTCAATGAGGCTATGTCAGTGACGGCGTCGGATCGTTTTCTGCGGGATATTCGCTCCAACCGGATATTGATTGGCGTAACGATCGATATCAGCACGAAATCGTCTCCAAACTCTTTTCTGAATAAATCCACCTCGGCAAGTCCCCTGATGCCATCGATCACTACGAGATCCGCACCTTTTCGGAGTTTGCGGATCGCCGGCACAGAGCGCTTCGCGATCGCATCCATCCCCTCTTCTGCCCTCAGCCGGTCGCCCACACTGCCGATCTTTGCGTCGCTCTGGTCAAGCCCGCATCGTTTTGCCTCCTCCCGGACGACGTCGCCCATCACGACCACAGGGATGTCACGCTCGCGTGCCAGCTGTGCCGCCCTGGATTTGCCTGACGCCGGCATACCCACGAATGCGATGATCCTCATATATCTATGACATCGGCGGGTCACAACCCTTAAATGTTGGGGATGGCAAACCTAATCCTGACACGTTATATACGCATCCTGGATACATCCGGACATAATGCGTCATGCCGTGCCGCTGTGGCTTAGCTTGGTAAAGCGGCTGATTCGTAATCAGCAGATCATGGGTTCGAATCCCATCAGCGGCTTCTTTTGAGGCGCTCTGAAAATAGCGCTGCTCGTATCTTCATCTGAGTCCGGGCAGCCGGGTTGTGGGCGGGCTCCTCAATCAGGCGGTCACGCACGCCACGGCGTTGATCCGGTGTTCCTGACCGCAATCCTCACAGCGCCACCGACTCATCAGGCATCGCAACGTAAGGGATTGCGCCGAGCGCGCCGATAACACCGTTGCCATCGAGCCAGACCTCTGTGCCTGCAACTCTTGCGCGTTTTAGCGCGTACTCGCGGGTAAGCACCCGGCTCTTGCATGACCGCCCGTAATCATCGAGCACCGCCCCATCGAAACCTGATAACGAAACCATCCCGGTCTCATCAGATACCGAATATTCGGTCAGCAGATCACGGATCGCTGCAAGCACCTGTTTCGCACCGCCGCCTGTACATGCGAACTCAAGCGCGGTCGAGACGCAGTTCTGGGTCTTTGCAGGCACCGGATACAACTGCACGATCGAATGGGAGAGGTATCGCGCCGCCTCGCAGTCCACCAGAGAAGCGATGTTGTGCGCAAGGCACCATGTCGCACCGACCTCCTTTGAATCGGTGTCATCGATGCCAACGATCAGCCGACTCCGCTTCGGAACCGTGATCGTGCCGCTCCCGACCTTTCCGCCGCCTGACTCGCTGATATTGTACTCAAGCACGCCATCAGCCATCGCACGGCACGAGGTTGCGCCAACTCCGCCGCCGCCGAGACCCGCGTACGTGATCTCAACATTGTCGTCGTGCACTTCCACGCATTTGATGCCGCCTGCTGCGTGCGATGCTTCGAGAGTTAGGTCGCAGCTGCCTGTCCGGCAGAGGTACCTGATGGTGTTTCCGATCACCTTCGTGCCGATCACGAGAGGGCTCTTTGCATAATGGTAACGTGCCCATGCAGAGCCACCATAGCAGCGGGAAAACTCAATGATCTCGACGAGACTGCCCTCATCGTTGCAGACAGCGTATATCGCCTGATACGGCACAGTGTAAGGGTCATCAATCATTATTGATCACTCGTATCCTCCCTTCGCCCTGAGATACCCAAGCAATCCCCCTGCATCGAGCAACTCCTGCATGAATGATGGAATCGGACTGAAATTGTATGTTTCGCCAGCCGTCAGGTTCTCAACGACACCCTCTTCGAAATTGATCCGCAGTTCATCCCCCTCATGAGTTTTTTCTGCGATTCCAGCGCATTCGATCAGTGGCAGTCCGATATTGAATCCGTTTCGATAAAATATGCGGGCAAACGACTCTGCAACGATACATGCCACACCACACGCCTTTAGGACCTGCGGTGCCTGTTCTCTGGAGGAGCCGCATCCGAAGTTGGGCGCTGCAACGATGATCTGACCCTTCGTGCGCTGGCTATCGGCGTAAAAATCCGGATCAAGCGATTCAAAGGTGTGAACTGCGAGTTTGTTCAGATCGAGTTCATCGTACTTGTATTTACCTGAAATGATCTCGTCCGTGTTCGTATCCTGCGGAAATGTCCGCAGCACTTTGCCGGTTATTGATTCCATGATTGTCCCTTCCTTTCTGGCAGATCTATCTATCATTCAATGGTCAGCCATCATTTTAATACCAGCGCGACCAATCTGAGAGAGCATGGAACCGGTGATCTGGACCGAGAAATACCGACCAAAAACGCTCGATGAGATTGTCGGGCACGAAGACATCAAATCAAACCTGTTACATCTGATCGAATCGAACAATCTCCCGCATCTGGTATTATACGGGGAAAAGAACACTGGAAAAAGGTCCACGGTGCTTGTTCTTGCGAGAATGCTCTACGGGGATATGTGGGAGAACAATCTTGCTATATTCAATGCATCCGACTTCTTTGACCAGGGCAAGAAATATCTCGTCTCCGATCCGAGATTTACCAGGATCATCGGGACTGACGACCCGAAAAAGATACGCAAAAGCGTAATCTCGGTATTTAAGGATGTTATCAACGAGTATGCGGGCATGGCTTCCATCGATGCCGATTTTAGGATGGTGTTCCTCGATAGTGCGGAGGCATTGAGCCCGGATGCGCAACATGCGCTCAGGCGGATCATGGAGAAATACTCGGCGACGTGCAGATTTATCCTGTCCACCACGCACCTGCCCCGACTGATACCGCCGCTGCGCTCAAGGGGGCTGAATCTTTTCTTTGACCGTGCAAGCAGCGATGCGGTCGCCTCGCAGGTCAGGCGGATAGCAGAAGCCGAGAATGTGTCCATCGCCGATGACGGGGTCCAGGCGATCGCATACCACGCGCAGGGCGACCTTGCATGCGCGATCACGACGCTCCAGATCGCAAGCATGAAGCATAGCAGGATCGATGCGAACACGATCTATGAGATCGATCTCGAGCACACCCCAAAAGAGGCTGAGCAGCTGTTACATGCAGCGATGGCAGGGGATTTCAAAGCGGCGAGAAAACAGATCGACAACCTGCTGATGGGGGAAAGCGGTGCGGATATCACAGAGCAACTGCGCAGGGTCACCGAGGATAAGGGATTTGACAGCAAGCTGGCGGCGAGGCTTGCGATCCACCTTGCCGAGATCGACATAAACCTGATCCATGGGAGCAATGAGCGCGTGCAACTCGAAACGTGGGCAAGCAGGGTCTGCGCGATCATGGAGAATTGAGGGGTTCATTCACCAAATCCCAAAATAGTTAATAGTCCAGCGGTCATATTATAATTACGATGCGGGAAAGTGGGGGAGTCAGGCGTATGCATGCAGATGAGGTTGCACAGAGCAGCATCGATTTTCTGACAGCTATTGCGATATTTATGCTCACCTTTGCATACCTCATGATACAGATTCCTTCGATCTTCGCACCATTCCAGACCCATAGCACCGATCTCCAGCCGGTTGCGTACCGCACAGGCATGATTCTCGTAGAGGATGCCGGATGGTGGGATAATAGCAGCACCAATCAGAACGGCACAGACTGGGAGCGGGAGAACGTCCTTTCGGATGATATCTGCCGAATCGGGCTTGCTGCAAACAAACACAACCCGAGCAACTTCTCAGAGCTGGTGAACCGCGGGAAAGTCTGTCTTTTGAGCGAAAAGAAGATAAAAAGGCTGAACCTGACATACACGAACCAGACGACGCATAACTGGATCAGGGACCAGCTCGGATTAAACATCACACGAACCTACGCGTACAACATCTCGCTGCAGTACCTGAATGGCACGACCGCAGAGCCCATGTATGTGCCAAACAACACACATCCCGCGCTCTGCATCGGCAATCTGATTCCGGAAACAACCGAAGTCGAAAAGATGGAACGTCTGGTGGCTATCGAGGGTGACTCCGGAGTTGGATATCTGAATCTCAATGCCACCACCAACACGTCGAGTGTCAATCTGACTCTGCCGAGACTGAGTTCGTTTGTGGTCCGTGTTGGGGCAGGAGACTTTCGTGAAGCAAACCGGACAGCAGACGCCCGATTGAATGTTACTTTGAACAATACCGATTATAACAATGTCTCGGTCATAAACAAGCATAACGCCAGCGAACCCGGTCTATCAGGTCTCTATGTCGCCGGCTGGCACGCATTCAACAGGACCGTGATCGAAGATTATCTCTGCGACTCCAATAACATCACAATTAAAACAACATTTTGCAATGCATCGTATATGTGGGTCAACCGATCCGACTGGGGCGATCCTGTGGGGGATGTCTCGATGCCGTCTGCAAAACTGGTGGTGTGTATATGGTAACCGACGATTTTTTCACAAAAAATCGAGTAAAAACTGCCCTCCGGGTGGGGATCATTTTTTGGTTGAGCGTTTGTGGAAGGTTTGTGAGTAAAAACGGGTATCTGACCCGGAGGGCAGTTTTTGATCAAACTTTTGTGAAAAGTTTGCGAGTAAGAAATGCCCTCCGGGTGGGGATCATTTTTTGGTTGAACGTTTGTGGGAGGTTTGCAGGTAAAAACTGCCCTCCGGGTGGGGGCTGGTTGCGCGATGAGCGTGCCCAGCTCCAGACGCTCGAAGGGTTCGCCGCAGCCCTCCTGATGGTCGGCACGGTCTATCTCGTGGTGAACGCGGTGACGCTCTCTGTGCCACAGACCGAACTCCATCTGGATGCCCAGCTCAAGACGTACGGCAGGGATGCGCTTGCGATACTGGATGCGCAGATGCCGCCTGTGAAGGATGGGGAGTATTATACGAGTTCGCTTAAGGGTTCGGTGGTTGACTGGGTGAACGGGGTCGCGGGCGCAACAAGCTTTGAGACAGAGGAGTTTACACCATCGAATCCGGGTACCAATCAAACGTCGTATCGGTTTGAGTTCAGAACTCCTGCAGGTTGTACTTACAACCATACCTTCGAGGTGCGAATCCCGAACAACACCAGGGTTAGCTACGCTTATGTCATGCTCACAGGGATACCAAGGCTGGATACCGGAAGCTGCGATGACCCGCAGATCGGCAAACCACTCCCTCTGGCACTCTCGAATGCATCGTCTCCGGACCATTTCGGATGCGCAATCGCGCACGGCGATGTGAACGGCGATGGCATACCTGACATGGTCGTCGGTGCTTACGGGAACAACTCCGGTTCAGGGGTGGTGTATGTCTATTACGGCAACAACAGCAGCATCGTGGCATGGGAGACTGCGCCGCCGGATATCACGATCACAAATCCGGGTGCATCCGGCGATCGCTTTGGCTGGGCAGCGGCATGCGGGGATGTGAATAATGATAATTTTACGGATATAATCATTGGTGCATATAAAAACGATACTGCCACTCGTACCGATACTGGTGCGGCATACATCTATTACGGAGATACGTCGATGAGCACTCCGAACGTTACGATGATTGACCCTGCCGCGAGTATGGGCAACGACGACGATTGGTTTGGATATTCGCTTGCGTGCGGCGATGTCAACGGCGATGGTTTTGATGATGTGATCGCGGGAGCGCCAGGCGTGGATAGAATAGCGGGGTCGATTGCAGGAAAAGTTTTTATATATTATGGCAATAATTCATTGGGTACAATTCTGACTGGTGAGGATGTCGCACTCTACAACCCTTACACAAGCAACGATTTCTTTGGTATCTCTGTTGCGTGCTTCGATATCGGTGGAACGGGTACGCGAGATATCCTTGTCGGCGCAAACAACTCAAGCAGCGTATATGCGTATTTTGGCGGATCACTACCATCGCTCATCGACTCGATCGACGGCGTGAACATGACATTTCACGGCGCGGACAACTCCGAATTCGGCATCTCGGTCGCACGAGCAGGTGACGTGAACAATGACGGCTCAGATGACCTCATCGTGGGCGCGCCAGATAACGATAGTGCGCACATCTTCTACGGCAGATCGTTGCCTGACAATACGTCTGACATCAACCTGACCGGAACGTCAGGGTCTCACTTCGGAATATCGGTATCCGCATCCGGAGATGCCGATTCTGACGGATACGATGGCGTGATCGTTGGAAGATCCGATAAGAAGGCAGAGGCATTCTATGATGTTGATCTCGGGATCGGATCGATCTCGGTATCAGAAACCGATGCAGGTTTCGGCACCGTTGTTTCAAAGATCGGCGATGTTGATGCTGACGGTATCCCTGATCTTGCAATCGGCGCGCCCGGTGCCGGGAAGGTGTACGTGTACACGCCGCGATTTCCTGAAACGCCGTGGCTTGCTATCGGGAATAAAACCGATCTCGCTAATGGGAATGGGACGAAGGTCTGGGAGTACACAACCGTGATAAAGACGGATGGCGGTAATCGGACAGGCAATATACTGGTTTCTGCTGGCAACTCCACCGATAAGACGCTCCCGATCTACCGGGAGATCACGACCGACGCCACTCTTTCGATGTATATCAAGACCAACACGTCAACCAATGTCAGAGTATCGGTGAACGGAGTCGAGGTCAACGCCACCAGCCCTGCCATCGATACGAGCGGAATCTGGGAATGGCGTAACATCACGCTTCCGGGAGATATCACCGAATGGAGGATCGGGGACAACAACATTGCAATCAATGTCACCTCTGGCACGTTTTATATCGGCAGGGATTCCACCGCAGCCAGCATGATCCGCGTAACCCTCCCGATCACACAGCCGTTTACGACGAGCGAAAGAACCCCTGACTTTGCTGCTGCGATCAATGACTGGATAGACGATCATAATGCTACCGATGGCACGTACGAGGTGCCTTTCCTGCTGCACTCAGGTTCATCAGGAGCGATCAACGTGACGAACTTCCGCATCAAGGCAACGCCGTCGTTAAACGAGAATCTCGATACGCTGCTTCCGGATTTCATCGAGTACAATGTGATCTTCGCTTATCTGGACACACTCCTGAAAGGGCACCTGCGCACGTTCTCGGATGGCAGTTATGAGAAGACCCTGAACTTCACCGGGAATGAAAACCTCACGGTTCATATACTGCTTCCCAATAACACAACATCGGTGTATAAGGCGAAGATGGATGTGACAGGGCTTCCCAATGAGTCGATCGGCAAATGTGATTTGGCAATAAATTTTGCACAGGAGGCAGACGCCGCAATCGTGGTGGACTTGGATGGAAATGTGCATATAGGATATAGCAAAAACAATCCACAATTATGGTACATCAATAATGAGGATGGAACATGGGTCGGAGGTGATATCAATCAGGGCGGCGGGACTACCTATAATCTCAGTCTGACCATCGATAACGACGATGAACTGCATGCAGCATTCATCGGAGGGAAACCGAGCCCTGATGTGTATTACTCAAGAACCTATGATGGGGTCTGGTTGCCTAAACAGGATATACAACAGGTGAATGATAGTGGTGTGAACGAGCCGTCAGACGATCCGTCCCAGCCGTGTATCGCTGTCGATTCCACGAGTGCTCCACACATCGTCTGGGTTGAGAACGTCTCCATTTATTACGCTGGAAACACCACAGGCACATGGTCTCCTGCCGTGCAGCTGAACAACACCACCAATGGAACGAGTCCGCTCTTTGAGATCGATTCCAATGATACCAAACACCTCGCGTTTCTTGAAAATAGAACAGTGTACTACATGAATACGTCAGCAGGCGACTGGAGCATTCCTGTACATGTGGGCAACAGCACCAATGCAACGGATATCGCCATGTCCATCGACCTTCACAATCATGCGCATCTCGTATGGGCAGAAAACGGCACCAGAATATATTATTCAAATAACACCGGCGGGTCATGGCATCAGAAAAGGATGATATACAACGGAACTGCTGTATCAGAGCCTTCGATAGATACTGATTATGCCGACAATGTACACATCGTATGGACTGCTAATGGTGATGTCTATTACTCTAACAATATAGCAGGGTCATGGAGTGCACCAGAGAACCTTGGTAGCGGGACCAATCCACTGATAGCCATAGACGCCAATGGAAACATCCATATTATATGGGGCGATGGTAATACATTATATTATTATGGTCATATTTTATATTACCCAAACAAACCATACATCGTCATCAACAACTGCACCGTGTGGAACTACAATGTCGAAGAGATCAACCATGGCGATACAGAAAACGGCAGCATCACGCTTGGGGACAATACAACAGACGCCATATACAAGAATTTTAAGATAGACGAAGAGATCGATGGACCATCATTCCTGTCCATTTACACAACAGGAAATGATAGCAGCATTGACATCTACATCGATGACAGGTGGGTCAGATCGGCTTTCATACCGGTAAACGCCAGTGGTTTTGTGTGGCAGAACATCACCCTGCCTCCAGGCGTATGGCACACCGGCACAAACCGGCTCCGCATCAATGGCTCCAACCTCAATAACACGTACGGGTATGCAAAGAGCACTGACGGCACGAGCGATTATCACTACGATAACGGAACCATGAACATCAGTTTTGATAGTTTTGACTACACATGGATGATCCGCGTCTATGCCACAGAGTATCGCGGTTCCCATACGACCAGCGATTTCTCAGAACCCTTGAACGGGTATATATCCTCGCATAACGCCTCAGGCGAGTACTATAACATCACGTTCACGGTGCATTCGGACACGAGAGGCAGGATCAAACTATCGCGCATGCGCATAGAATATTACATCCGTGGTAATCAGACGCATGTCTTTCAGAAGCGGATCTTCACTAACGGCGTGCCTCCGTACAACTCGGTGACTGCTGCGAGACTGGTCACGGTTCAGGATGATGACATCACAGCATCCGATGCCGAGGAACGGATGCCTGATGCGAGCATGTCGCCGAAGATCAAACTATGGAACCTTGTCGAAGTCAGACTGGAGATGTGGTATAAATGATACGGGACGAAAAAGCACAGTGGATCATTCTTGCCGGATTTACGATAAGCATATCCCTCGCAGTGCTGATCGTGCTCCTGAATCTCTCGTTCATGTCAGGATATCAGGCATCGCAGGCGCAGATCGAGTTTCCGATGTACGAACTCCGTGAACTGCACGACGAGACCTACACAGAGGTCAACATCATCGCCATGCAGGATAACATCACCACCGATGAGATCAATGACACGATGGTGAACTATGGAAACCTGCTGTCACAGTTGTATGCGTATCACGGGCAACTGGTAACCACGTCGGTGAACACCACCACGTCAACGAAGAACGCGACAACAGCAGATGTCGCAAGGGGGCTGAACGTCACCACAGTGACAATCGAGGTCACCTTCTATGACGGGACCACCAGATACACCGAACGGTTGAGCAGCAGCACAATATAAAATTATAGGAGGGAGTAACGATTGTGACCAATCTGAACGATGACCGGGCAGTATCCTTCTCGCTTGAATACATCCTGATCTCGAGCGTGTCGATCCTGCTCTTTCTGTCAGTAATATCAATATCGGGTTCGATACTGCTTGACCTTCCGACCGATGTTGCGGCGACACAGCAGTTCAATGATGTGGGAAACGACATCGGCACCAAGCTGAGCATGTTCTACCTGATCGCGCCCGAAAATGGCACGCTGGACACGTTGCTTGAGATGCCGCCGACGATCGGCGGGCACACGTACACGGTGAGGATGTCCGCCAACAACGCCACTGATCAGCGGGTGATGATCATTGCGGATGACATCGATCTTAACATATCCTATACAATAAACGGAATCGGTGCGTCCATCCCGATCGATGGGGAGACGCACAGCGCAAGCGGCAAGCACCGATTATGTTTCAACAATACATGAGGGTAATTACGGTTACGGGGTGGCAAATATGAATAAAAACAAATTAATCCAATCTGACAGCGCTGTTTCAGAGGTGGTGGGATATACACTCGTATTCGGGATCGTCGTTCTTGCGATCGGACTGATCTATGTGACTGGCATACCGGCACTGCAATCGACAAAGGATGCGACTCAGTTCAAGAGCATTGAGCAGGGTTTCATGATCCTCAATACCGATCTCTCAAAGGTTGCTCTCGACCAATCGCCGGTCAGGACGACGAAACTCGGCACCGCAGAGGGCGGTATGCTTGCGTCCGATCCTGCGGCATGTAACATCTCGCTCAAGATCTTCGAGAGCGGAAACGAGCAGTTCAATGATACGATAGAGCTGGGGCGCATCGAATTTGTGAGTGGGGTTGGTTCCATATCATGTGAAAATGGCGCTGTGATCACGAGATACGGGTCTGGGTCGTTCATGACGATAAAACCGCGGATGTTCAAGTCTAATCAGGACCCGATCATGTTTTCGCTGATCAAGGTCAATGATTCGTCCCGGTCTGCCAGCGGCGGCATCTCGCAGATCACGATCAGCAATCCGCGATTCAATGAGAGTCTATTCAACACCCCGGAGGTCTATGAGAATGGAGAGATGGAAATCAAGGTCGATAGCGAATACGCTGATTCATGGGCGAGATTCTTAAGTAGCGAGTTTGGTGCGACGTTTCCTGACCCGTTACCCGACAGTTCGACCGGCTGGAGCGACAAGATATCCTTTGATAAGCTCGTGGTCGTTGAGTACGTTGTCAGCGTGGATATCTGGTGACCTCGGGCATATCCTGCCGCATAGCCATACGTTGATATGCCATGCCAGTACAGAGATCATCGATGGCAGCAAGCGACACAGCACTCACAGAACGGCAGATGCAGGTACTGCGGCTGCGGAACGATGGCTATTCGCAGGAGAAGATTGCTGCCGAACTGGGCACGACGAAGCAAAACATCTCTGCAATTGAAAAAACGGCACGCAAGAATATCGAGCGGGCTGAAAACACCCTGAAATTCGTCAAGATGCTCAAAGCACCGATCTGGTTTGAGGTTGCAGCGGGCACCCGTTTCGATGACCTGATCGGAATGATCTACTCGAAGGCAGATGCCGCGAACGGGGATGTGCATGTGCGTTATGATGGCGTCGCACTCGCATCAAGAATCCGGGAACTTGCGGGGGGGCGGATACGGCACAGGGTGGTGGTGGTCGATTTCGAGATCGCAATAACCGGAAACGGGGACGTACTGGTGCGATAGCGGTAGTAGAGACCTTTTATTATCTTCTGGTCAGACCGAAACAGCATTGATCTACATAATCAGTGTTCATCTGTGCCTGATATCACTTTTAGACACAGCACCACACAAATTACACTGATTTCACCAATCCAATCGTACCAGTGTTTGCAGGATTGGCATCACGTTTTTCAACCGACCAGAAGAAATTAAAAAGACTCTTGTTTCCTCGTTTTTGTCGAAAGACCAGAGGGAACCACACGTCTCAAGCGCGGATGACAAACATCTTATTACCCTCACCGAATAATGGATGCCTGATGGACATCGAAGGCTATGCAAAACGCGGGCTTCTGAG
>DAOVGO010000085.1 GCA_030672345.1 Methanosarcinales archaeon
TCCCTGTTGACAGTCTCGACTGAGACATGATCAATAGTCTCCGGATCAAACCGGCCTCACCGGAACGATATATGGTCTCTCTCCATCGCTCTTCACCAGAGCCTCCACACCATAAGCACGCCTGATGTTCTCGACCGTGAGCACCGATTCAGGATCGCCTGCGGCAAAGATCCTGCCTCCATTCATCATGAGCAGTCTATCGGTGTATCTCGAAGCAAGGTTGAGATCATGGATCGCAACGATCGCAGAGATCCCTTTCTTCCTCACGATGCCCTTCATGATATCCATCACCTCGAGTTGATGCCGTATGTCGAGGTTACTTGTCGGTTCATCCAGCAGAAGAACATCTGCTTCCTGTGCAAGCGCCCGTGCGATGAGCACTTTCTGCTGCTGACCTCCGCTGATCTCATTGAAGTCCCTCATGGCAAACTCCATAATCCCGAGCAGTTCCAGTATCTCAATGACCTTATCGATATCCTCTTCGCTGCTCTTCCAGCCAAGATGCGGGCGTCTGCCCATGAGGACGGTATCAAAGACGGTGGCAGGAAAGACGCGTGTCGTGGTCTGGGGGACATAGCCCATCCTCCTTGCAATCTCCATTCTGGTCATCGTACTGATGTCATTCTCGTCCAGGAGGATGGTTCCTCCTCTTGGTGTCAGGATCCGGTCGATACACCGGATCAGCGTGGATTTGCCGGCGCCGTTCGGACCAACGACTCCGAGCATCTCTGATCGATCCAGGTCCATCGATATCTTCTCGAGAACCGGCGTGCTGTTGTAGCCGAATTCAACGTCTTTTACCTTTAGTTTCACCAGTATTCCCTCCTTCGTCTCATTATCAGGTAAAGGAAGAGTGGAGCCCCCATAAATGCAGTTACTGCCCCGACAGGAAGGATTATAGGGGCTATGATCCTTCTTGCCACAAGATCTGCGCTTATCAGCAGTACCGCACCGAGGAGACCTGAAACCGGGAGCACGTACCTGTTGTCGCCTCCGATGGCAAGCCGTGTCATGTGCGGGGCAACCAGCCCTATGAACCCGATCGTGCCTGTGAAACTGACGATGGTTGCAACGAGGAGCGTCGAGACCAACATGGTAACGATTCTGGTGCGCTTCACATTCACACCAAGACTCTTCGCGGTCTCATCTCCAGCACCCATCACGTTCAGGTCCCATGACCTCATCATGAGGAGAGGAGTGCAGCATGCAAGCGCACCAACTACAATGGTCAGCACGGGCCATGTTGCTTTGTTGAGGTCACCGACCATCCAGAAGACCGCTTCCTTCACAGCCTCTGCCTCGCCAAAGTACTGGAGTATCGTCGTCATCGCACCAAATAGGTACATCATAGCAATGCCAGCCAGAATCATGGTTTCAGGTGTTGCGCCCTTCCGGCTCGATAATCCAAGGATGATAAACGAAACCAGCAGTGCGAATATGAATGCATTCCCTATGATCAAATATTTCCCACCGACGATTCCCGCACCAGCAAGAATTGCAAGTGAAGCACCGAATCCGGCGCCTGATGAGATTCCAAGCGTATACGGACTTGCAAGCGGATTTCTGAGTACCGCCTGCATCACGCATCCCGCAATGCCGAGACCGACACCTGCGATGATACCGAGGAAGATTCTGGGGAGCCTGAGATTCCAGACACATACATCTGCAAGCCATGTTGACGCGTGTATGTGAAGCTCGCCGTTTACCTCTTTAACTTTGAAATCCTTGACTCTGTGATCCGGATCTATATCGCCGCTGATTTTCACGGTCATCTTCTCTGTATCGCGTTCATCACGCGTGATTTCGACTTTATTTTCACCAACGCCTTTAATACTGATCTTACCGTCCTCGGATTTGATGATCTCTGCACTTTCCACCCAGACGATGCCATATTCAGCTACGAGGTATTGTTTGAGTCTCTCGTTAGCGCTTCCAGGAACTTCGTCCCAGGTGAAGATATACTCTGACTCGAACGTATTCGGGAACGGTTTTCTGAGTATCGATGAATATGCGTCCCAGACCGAGAGGTCTGCGGACCCGAGCGATGTGGAAACTCCTGTTATGCCGACGATCAGGGCTGTGAAGAGGAAGATGAATAATATCTTCTTTCCGATGAACTTCTTGTACTGCTCCCGGATCTCGTCCGCGGTTACTGTGTGACTTTCTCCCGTTGTCGTAGCCATAATCATCACTCCATCTTTTCCGTACCCATCGGATCAGACCTTCATGATCTTCTCGATCTTCTCCTTCCAGCCGGCGACATCCTCCATCGTCATCATATCGATCGATCCGCCCTGAAAGTCGCCCTTCACATCACCCATCCGCTCCTCGATCCAGTCTTCCATCTCGATGTATGCGTTCTTCAGTCCGTCGATCAGCGTCAGTTCCTTCTCCCTCCCACGTATGATTAGCTCGATCTGCGTCACATCCTGCATGTTGATCCTGTCATCGTGCTTCGCATCTGCAAGCTGTGTCTGGTCCCCGTATTCGAGGATGATCAGCTCGGTATAGGTCACATCCTGCATGTTTATCGTGTCGTCCTCATTTGCGTTCCCGAAGATGTCGAGCGTGTAGTCGGATGCTGCTGTCGGCAGCGTACAGCAGAGCAGCAGCATGATAAGGTTCATTCCGATCAATATGTTTGTTTTCATTGTATATTATCTCCTTATGGTTTTATTCTGTATGATCATACACACAATATATGTTACATTGCGCGTGTGCATCATAACTTCTTCATCTAGGACTTAAAACTTTCTATCAGTGTAGTATCATAAGCCAGCAAGCATCTCACACCTCCCCTTCACGTACGCAGCCGCTCAGATATTATGCCGGAGACCTTGTAGGATTCTTTCAAGTATTCTTCTGCCGCCTTTAAAAGAGACACGTCTATATATCTCTACATCATCAGTAAGACCACTATGAATAATACATCAATAGCAAACGTCATAGCAGCATTTATTGCGACAGTCTTGCCCCCCAGCTTGGGACCAAACAGCGATACATGCAATGGCAGTGAATGTTTTACAGACCTTGCCGAGAGTGAGACCACAGTGCCAAGCAACAGTGCGATCAGCACTCCGTTTGTAGAGATTAATCCTTCGCTCAGAAGACCGCCTGCAAGAATTATCCCGGCATAGGAATTCACAACCTCGGTTGCACTGATCAAGGCGACTTCGCTTTCCAATCCCAAAATCTTTGTAACAGGATCCAAAATCGCAGAAAAAGACTCGAAAAAGTTCAGTTCAAACGACACTGATACCAGAAACAGGGTGACAAACATCGTGGGCACGATTCTTTTGAGCATTCTGTATGTGCTATTAGCGCTTTTGTTTAGTGCACCTTCGCCATTCAAAACGGAAGCATCAGGCGGATCAGGACTGGATAGCTGAGGGTTTGATGAAAAATAAGTGCTTTTTAGCCAGAATCTTGCAAGGATTACTCCGATACAAGATTTCAAGAATGCAGCAAGCCCTACCAGGCAGACATAGATTGTGCCAGTAGTAAAACCGAGGATAGGAATCACCACGGGTATGAAAAAAGTGAAGAGGTGTGAGAGAATGCTTGGAAAGGAGCTGATCACTGTGGTTACAATAACTTCTCGTTCAGAGATGATTTTCTCATTCAGTCCATCCACGAGCATGGAATAACCGGTAGTGGTACTGAATGTACATGTTACAACCGATAGA
Source organism: Methanosarcinales archaeon (assembly GCA_030672345.1). GTDB lineage: Archaea > Halobacteriota > Methanosarcinia > Methanosarcinales > Methanogasteraceae > Methanogaster_D. The sequence continues at coordinate 3,687 of DAOVGO010000085.1, forward strand.
GCAGATATCGTGCTGATATTCGCTTTAGTGGACAAAGGATTGATGAGCCAGTCAAATTTTTTCATCAACCCGGTATTGACCGCAAAACTCGTCACAAATATGCCTATGGCTATTATCGGGACTATTTTTGCCGTATAGTTGGCGGCATAGATCAAAGAGGTGTATGTGATCTCGATAACCATTTAATGCGGTTCTACTCCAATCTTTTCCTTCTGAGCTCGATTCATCCATCAGCTTCTTCCGTATGTATGTGATGATCTTCTCTTAAGTGCTTTCCAACCCATTCCGGCAGGCTTGCTCCAGGATAGCTGTCAAAATCCGGAATGTAAGGTTTGATATCCAGAATGGGGGTCTCATTCAGGGCGTCCAGTCCTCTCACCAGGACTCTTCCGCTATCAGGCGAAAAATCCATGAGTTCCACCACAGATAGACCGATCGGATTGGGTCTCACAGGCATCCTCGTGGCAAAGACCTTCACGTGCGGTGGCTTGTGACTGTGATGGTGCCGATTATGCTCTGGCATCCTCCACTCACTGGATTTGTGGATCCAGTAAAGGACGATTATGTGGGAATAACCCTCCAGACCACTTATCTTCCCGACGTATTCGGAATTGAGCGCTATTGTAGAGATATCCTCGTTCCAGCCCTCTTTTCCATGAGGGTGCGGCACTTCATCGAAGTGGTGATATCCTGATTCGACATATCCGATCGGATGTAGCGCAAAGCTCTCACGTTGAATATCCGGATCCATTTAACTTACCCCAGGGCATACAAACACACCATGCTCATCCAGATCGTAGTCCAGCCGCTGAAACCTTGTCAGGTACTCCTGATGGAACGCCTCCGGATCCAGATCCTCGAATAAGTCAGGATAGAGCCACTTTGCCATGTATGTGGCACCAACGAAGTTGGCTGTGCTGCCCACAAGGTCCATATCGATCAAATGTGTCCGGTTCTCCGCAACCGCGGTCATACCATCCCATCCGGAACGGCTCATGATCCGTTCTCTCTCCTGCCTCATCGCCTCGGGATCGTCTTCCCCGTATCCACAGAGACCGGACTTGCACCGCACGGTCTTTACGATCACATCAGGGTTCTCTTCTATCAACCATTCCTGATCCACCTCAGCGATCGGTTTTTCAGAGAAACATGGCAGGTCAGCAGCGATATTTACGCCACCTGCTGCCACACATATCTCATGACCTGATGAACCCGTGGCAAAAGCTCTATAATCCTCGCAATACTCGATATACACCCGTTCTCTGTCGCTCTCTGAAATATCACTCACTCTTTCTCTGATCATTTCATCGATGTATTCCTGATAGAAAGTGCAGAACTCCCGGGCGTCCTCCGTATTACCAAGAATGTACCCAAGCATCTGTATATTCTTTGTCATCACTTCCAGTCGTCCCATGTCCCAGCAGGTAACTGCGATTGTGTCCGGGAGTTTATCTTCAAGATTGGCTCCCATCGATTTTAATTTACAAGTGCAAACGATGTCCGGATTTAGTTCGATGATCCTCTCGAGATCAGGGTTGGACGTTACTCCAGCGGATGGAAGCTTGCTCAACTCAGGAAAGAACGTATTCCTTCTCTTTATGTCTGATGAAACTCCAACCACCCTCTCCTCGGCTTTTACTATCTTTATAGCCTCGGCGTCAGGGTATGTGAGAACAACTATCCTCTCAACCGGTTTCTTCACAGTAACCGTCCGATCAGCAGAATCAATCACTGTAAGCTCCTTCTCCCGACTCAGAATGATCAGTTCAATCTGGGTCACATCCTGCATGTTGATCCTATCATCATACTTTGCATCGGAAAGCTCTGTTCTGTCCCTGTATTCGAGGATGATCAGTTCGGTATAGGTCACATCCTGCATGTTTATCGTGTCGTCCTCGTTTGCATTCCCGAAGATTCCGAGCGTGTAATCGGATGCTGCTGCGGGGAGCGCAAGCAGCAGCAAACATAAGGCTACTCCAGCCAATATTCTATTCATTATCATTGTGTAGTACCTCCTTATGGCAGACTTTTACTCTATGTAGTTATATGCACAATATATGTTACATAGCGCGTGCGAATTATAGATACTTAATTCATTACTTAAGACTTTCGATCACCAGCATAACATGAATCAGCAGACACACCACCCAC
>DAOVGO010000020.1 GCA_030672345.1 Methanosarcinales archaeon
GGAAAAGTGTACATCGACTGCCTCGCAGGAATCTCTGTAAACGTCTGCGGACACTGCCACCCGAGAATAGTCGAAGCAATAAAAAAGCAGGCAGAGACGCTGATTCACACATCGAACCTCTACTACACCGAGCCGCAGATCAGACTCGCAGAGGAACTTGCTAACCTAACAGGGCTTAACAGAATCTTCTTCTGCAACTCTGGAACAGAAGCCGCGGAGGCTGCAATGAAGCTTGCCCGCCGCACCACAGGAAGGACCGATTTCATCGCGGCAGAGAACTCGTTTCACGGAAGAACGTTTGGTGCGCTAAGCCTCACGCACACCGAGAAGTACCGAAAGCCGTTTGAGCCGCTCATTCCGGGTGTCACGTTCGTAAAATACAACGACGCTTCCGCAGTAGAAAAAGCGATCACCCCGGATACCGCCGCAGTAGTCCTCGAGGCGGTTCAGGGCGAGAGCGGAATTAACATCGCATCGAAAGAATACCTGAAGGAAGTACGAGAGATCTGCGACGAAAGGGATGTCCTCCTGATCCTTGACGAAGTCCAGACCGGGTTTGGAAGAACCGGCAGATGGTTCGCATGCGAGCATTACGGCATCCTGCCAGATATCATGACGATGGCAAAAGCCCTTGGCGGCGGGTTTCCGATCGGTGCGATGGCAGCGCGCGAGGATCTAATATTTGAGCGCGGCGACCACGGCGCAACCTTTGCCGGAAACCCGCTCGCATGTGCGGCATCGCTTGCCACGATCGATGTGATCCGCGACGAGGGGCTCGTCGAGCGCTCGAAGGTGCTTGGCGCGCACCTCCAGGCGAAGCTTCAGTCGATCGAATCGCTCGCCGGAAATAAGGTCAGGGAGGTGCGCGGCATGGGACTCATGGTTGGGATGGACTTTGAGTCAGGGTGCAGTGCTCTGGTGGATCTTGCAAGAGAACGCGGCGTTCTCCTCAACTGCACGGCTGATACGGTGCTTCGGTTTCTGCCGCCGCTTACGATCACCGAAGAGGAAATCGACGAGGTTCTGGCGGTGGTTGAGTCGCTTGGCAGCAAGTAGCTGGTTTATATGGGTCACCGAAATGGCGGCACCGCCAGCAACCACCCCCTGATGGCGGATTCGGTTCACGGGACGTGTCTCAAGGATGATCAAACTTATATATGGCTGAAACATATATTGCCACATGTCAGCAGCAACCGATGATATGGCTGTAAGTGTTGGTGTTCCTGAAACCATGATCAGCCGGATGGGAAAAATCGAAAAAGAGCTGTTCTTGAGGCTTTTGAAGGTGACTGAGGCAGGGGCTGTTGCTGCTGCGCGGTGGATCGGTCATGGAGACCGACATGCCGCTGATGATGCCGCGGTCGAGGCGATGCGGAGGGTGCTTGCGCAGTTTGATATCGATGGCGAGATCGTTATTGGCGAGGGTGAGCGCGATGAGGCGCCGATGCTTTACATCGGAGAGAAGGTTGGAACAGGGAAGGGACCAAAAGTAAGCATCGCAGTCGATCCGCTTGAAGGCACGAATCTTGCTGCAGAAAACAAGTTCGGAGCGGCGGCGGTGATGGCGGTATCAGAACCGGGCGGGCTCCTGCGCGCACCTGACATCTACCTCGATAAACTGATCGTCGGTCCTGAGGTGGTGCGGTACGAGAAGAAGACCGGAAAACACATCGATCTCGATGCTCCGCCCGAATACAACCTTAACATCGTGGCAGAGGCTCTGCATCGCAAGATCGAGGATATCATCGTGGTGATACTCGAGCGATCCAGACACGATGAGTTGATAAAAGAGGTGCGGGAGGCTGGCGCAAAGGTGAGGCTCGTCACCGATGGCGACCTGCTGCCAGGGATTGCGGCAGGAATCCGCGGCACCAACGTCCATGTCGGCATTGGCATCGGAGCAGCCCCTGAAGGTGTCCTGACCGCAGCGGCGCTGCGAACCACCGGGGGAAAGATCGTCAGCAGGGTCGTCCTTCCGGCAAAGGCAAATCGAAAGAGCGAGGCTGAGATAAAGAAGGAATACGATAGGTTCATGCCGAGATTGCTTGAGATGGGGATTACCGATATCGATAAGATACTTTACACAGAGGATCTCGCCCCTGGAAAGGATGTGATATTCTCAGCAACGGGCGTGACACAGAGCGACCTCTTCGACGGCGTGAACTTCTTTGAAAACGATGGCGCAAGGGTACGATCTGTTGTCATGGGCTCAGGATCAGGGATCGTCCGTTTCATCGATACCATCTACGTACTCGACAAGGAGCTAACGCCAGTCCGGTTGCGGTGACCGGTATAAATCCCAAGTCAAAGCATAAAGCATAGTCATCTAATGGTGGAGTGGAGTATGAGTGGACTGATACTGAATGCAACGATCTGCGCTGCGATAATGCTGTCTGCATTCGCGTTCGCATTGACGTTGTACCGGAACAAACCGAAGTGCAAAGACCAGAGCACACCTTCTATGGTGGCGTTGATCGCTTTCTGGATGCTGATCGCGCTCTCTTTCCTGTTCGTCTGTGTGCGGGTGATTGCAGCGTTTTATGGGTATATCGAAGTCGATAGGGTGTGTTATTATATCGCATCCATTCCTTTCGCACTTCTTCCGGTGCCGCTTGTATTTTTCATTGTTTATGTCATGACGGGCGATAAAACCGCGAGTTGGGCGATGTCTCTGCTGTTTTCCGTATTCGGCATCGTGTATCTGGCGTTTCTCTACAGATCCGGAGTCGTTGGTCCTGAGGTCACATACTGGGCGACCATCTTCTCGATCGACAGCGAGATCGCGATCACCGTGTACCTGTCAGGGCTTTTCATCGTGCCAACCGCGATGATCCTTGCACTTCTCGGACTCACCCTGGTTCGAAAGATCTCGAAACGCCGCCGGTACCACATTGCGCTGGTGCTGGTTGCGATATCTATGGTCTTCGACTTCATTCTCGTGGACGTTATTGCGATTCAGGATACGGTGCAGGTGGCAGCCCGCCTCTTCATTCTGATCGGGGTGGTGCTTGCATTCCTTGCATACTATCCACCGGATATACTGCAGGATCGGCTTAGAATCCGGAAAATCCGGGACGTCGATCCGGATACGGAGGGAATCGATGAGTGAGATCGATATTTCTCTGGAAGGCGAGGTTGCCATGTATTTTCAATCGCTTGGCATCAACAACGGTCCTGGGGACCTCCAGTACCGCCTGATCATCCGTGTTCTTGCGGAAAACGA
>DAOVGO010000174.1 GCA_030672345.1 Methanosarcinales archaeon
TAGCGCCGCGATCAATGAGTATCCGGGCAGGAAGAGCACAAGCAAAAGACCAAGGACAATTCGCACTGGCGTTTCATTGAGTGGCGGGAGGAGGACGAATAGTATGCATGAAAGCGTGAGGAGAATCACGAGTGCGAGGTCTCTGGGGATGTGTTTGAGCATGGTTCGTACCATTCCGCTCTGCCGGGTCAGGGGTTCACACACCCTCCCCCGAAGATCTCCCGCTCTCGAAACGCGATCATACAAACCAACACACCCCATCTGTTTTGCTGCTCATCAGAATCCAAGATTCTCTGGTATGATTGCATCTACCCCTCCGATCCTATCAAAATGATTGACATTTCTCGTCACAATCTCTGCAATTCCGGCAGACAAACAGGTTGCAGCGATCAGACAATCGTTCAGTTCAATCTCCAATCCCCTCCTGACAAGCTCTGAATAGATCTCTCCGCCACGGAATGCAATCTTATCGTCCAGATTTATAACAGAAACAAGAGACAGAAGCTCAAGTGTTTTTTCAATCACATCTTGCCTGGGAGACAGGTGTGCTCCCACACTAAGTTCAGCTACCGTGATTAAGATATGAAACCCTCATTGCTCTCAAGAATACTATTGAAAAGGCGTTTTGATGAGCTAACAGTCTTCTTCCGGAGGACATCGACAAAGATGGAAGTATCTATAAAAAAACATCATATCCAATCTAATCTCTTGGATTTTCTCAAATCTTTAACAAAATCCTTGCTATCCACATCGTATCCCCATGCACCTTCAGCGGATTCTACAATCCCCGTCTTATTATCTTTACAAATACCTCCTTCTCAGAGGTTCCAATCTCTTTTTCGAGTTCCAAGTGCATACTATCCATGACTTTTGCCTTGATTAATGTCATACACATCACTTCTGTATGTATATTAGTTGAACCGAGTTATAACTTTCTTCATCACGGCGTTCCATAATACAACCCCTTCCCCTCAACCTCCCCCCCCACCAAACATCCCCCTCACATCAACCACCACCGCCCCCTCATCCAGAAACCCGCATCGCCGATGCTTCGCAACCAAAAACTGTAACCTCACCCGAAGGGCATTTCTTACTCGATTTTTTGTGAAAAAATCGCTCAACGATCCCGACCAGGCGACTCCCGCGTATCAGCCATATTCTCCTTGTACGCAAGACCCATAATCAGGACCTTCGACCCCTTGATCACCTTCCCCGCAACATGCGCAGGCATCGAATCATTGATCGCCCGCCCTGCAAGGATCACCTGCGGATGGTAGCCGAGCTTTTTCGCCCTGTGCACGAGATAGTACGGATCCACAGGGATCAGAGTGACCGCCAACAGTCCGGGAGAATACCGGTGGAAGTTCCATTTGGTGCCGGCAGCCTCAAACACATCGCTTGTGGAAAGCCCCATCTTTTCGAATATCAGGGAGGGTTCGTTCACAAGAGCGATAATCCGACTGGAGCGAAGCGGAATGTCGGATGGTTTTACTAAATTTTTTCTCAAAAAATTTCGGATGTCTTTCGCTTCGTATACGGTTGTTATCATTCCATAGAGTGAGGACAGGACTTCGGTCGTCTCGCGATCCATGCCTGGTACGATCTTTGTTATTCTGCCAAGCGAGTGTTCATCACCGCCCGGATTCACGCCCCTATCCGCACCGATGTGATTCGCACGCCGCTTGAGGAAACTGTTTTATTCATGCACCACATGGTTTTTGTTATCGCTACAAGCACAAGATGAGAGGATATAAGAACCCTGTAACCCGTAACCTGTAACCATGTGGCAAGAGATCTCACGATTCGGAAAGAAACTTGTAGAATACGGGCTTGTCGAATCGCATTTCGGCAATATCAGCATCCGCACCGGAGATACGATGCTGATCACCCGCAGTGGATCAGCGCTCGATGAGATCGATCAGGACGCAGTGGTCGAGATCAGTATCGAGGGAACCTCAAGCATGGACATGATCGCATCGTCCGAGGCGATCGTGCACCGTGCCATATACATGAATACATCGGCGCTTGCGATCATACACGCGCACTGCCCTTATGCGGTGATCGAGTCCTTAATCGGCGGCTCTGCGATCGTGCCGGTCGATAGCGAGGGCATATACTTTCTGCACGAGATTCCGGTCGTGACAGGCGGCATCGGCACCTCCGAACTCGCAGAGAACGCTGCCTCGCTCCTGCGTGAACACAGAGGCGTGATCATACACGGACACGGCACAATCGCCACCGGAATGGTCCTTGAGGAGGCTTATGTGGTGACGTCCCAGATCGAGCACAGTTGCCGGGTGAAATACCATGTCGATCTCTTTAACCGCTTTAACGAGTGCAAGAGTGGCGGGAGGTGACCCTGGGAATGCATGCAGTGGTGATGGCTGGCGGCGTCGGAAGCAGGTTTTTTACGGACGGGTGGAGCGGCGAGAAGCCGATGGTCAAACTCCGCGGTATGCCGCTCATCGATTATATGATCGATACGCTCAAGCGCAGCGCATCGATCGAGCGCATCTTTGTCGTGACGTCGCCAAGCGTGCCAGAGACCAGGGAGTATCTGGCGGCGCGTGATGATGTCGAGGTTCTCCAGGCGCCCGGTCTCGGTTATGTCGGTGACATGGTTCACGGGATAAAGGCAGCAGGAATCAGGGAGCCGGTACTCGTTGTCATGTCTGATCTCCCGCTTGTCACGCCTGAAATGATTGATAAGGTTGTTTCGACCTACAACCAGCGAGAAGAGCCTGCGCTTTCGGTCCATACCCCGCTTCATGTCTGTACAAAACTCGGGCAGCGTCCGACTGCAGTATTCAATCGTGATGGCGAGTTGATCGTCCCGTGCGGCATCAATATCCTTGATGGCAGCTTGATCGACGAGGAGCAGCCCGATTTTAACCTGGTTCTTCCTGACATCGAGGTTGTGCTGAATGTGAACACGGTTCAGGACCTAAAGCGGTGCGAACAGATGTTGCCGGATCGAGAATAGGTGATTGATTATGGAACCTTCTCCTTGTCCATGCAACCACTTCTTCGCCTGTGACGCTCTGGCTCCAGATCACATCTCCATTAGAGCCTTGCATGACATGCATACTGCTGGTAAGTGCGAAGAGCAATCTGTATATTGGTTTGTGCATACATGCATGTAAAAAAAGAAAAAAAGATTCAAGTGAACAAATTTCACTCGAACCTTTTCTGACCACACCTCACTCCAATCCAAGCAGGGTGAGGATACCCGCTGCGAATCCGGACGATGTCGCCGCAGACACATCCACATCTTTCTTAACAGGAACAATGGGGTGGTCTGCCCAGTTATTCACCGGATCGCTGCCACCATTTAGGTCCGTTATGTTGTACTTGAAATAGATATGCCCTCCATAAAGTGGCTCTGGGGTGCTTATATCCGTCTGCCAGCTTTCTCCCGGTTTCAGAACGAAATCCGGATATGGTGGTGACTGTAAACTTACATCTGTAAGATTATCATGCCAATCCCTGTTGGCGTTAAATGTTAGCCCACTAACAATGAAACTGTCTGTTTTGTCATCATTGGTGATGTTAAATTTATGAAACCACTTTCCTGACGGGAGATCGAAGACCTGATCATCCAGTATCCAACCACTTGATGGGATGGCTTTTATGGTCCATACGACGTCAGATATTCGCAGAGTAGTCCAGTCTGTTAGCCAGAATTCCACTTCAATGGTGATCCACGTGCAGTACGGGATCTTGGCTCCATACGCATTAACCTGCACGCCATGCCCGTCATTGTGGACATAGCTGCTCGATCCTGTGAAATCACTGGTGCGCTCACAATCCCAAGTCCTGTGCCCACCATCGCAAGTACTGCGATCACGAGCAAGCTATTTCTGTTCATGTCTTTCGCCTCTTGTTCTGTGTGTTCTGTTGTTGCCGGGCATTTGTGTCAAACGCGCCCCCAGCAATCGGCGCTCAATGACGAGTTTGGATGGAACAGTGCAAGTATGCAACGCGGAACAATTGCTCCGGAATGTGGAACAACTCGTTCCGAAAAATGGAACAGGTGCGGGCACCTAACCCCATGAACATCGATGAGTAACACTATTCAAGAACACTATGACAGGCGCAACCTTGCAGATCCAAATCGCATCCGGATTGTACTTTGCCGTCGTGAGCGGAAGGATCAGTACCTTCTCACCGCTCTCATCATCCGGATGCGAAGAGTCGTCAGAATGCATGTCCGATTGACACCATCCTCAAAACAATCACCACGAAGACCAGCGTCGCCGCCCCGGTTACGGCAGTGTATACCCTATCCCTGTGGCAGAAATAAGAGATGGCAACAGAGGCTGCCACAGGCAGAACGATCAAAGAAACTAACATAAGCTCGCCCAGGCATCTGTCGATACCATACGTGTCAAAAGTCACGATCTGGATTACCAGAAATACCACTCCGCAGACGAATGCAGTCCCTACCAGTTCCATAATTCGGCTACCGATGAGACGGATATCGCCCATGACATTCACCTGCGAGAGATGATGTAGAACCGTGTCAGGTAGATGCAGACCACAATCACCGCGAAACTAAAGACCGCACTGAAGATCGATTCGTACTGATACTCAAACCATGTGCCAATCACATCCTGAACCGAGAAATAGAAGTGAAGTGTCGCAATCAGCGTAAGAATCATCGCAATTACGAAGAGTCCTGTTCTGAATTTACCCTCGAGATCGTTTTCAGTCATTGTTATCGTTCCTCCTGATACGGATGAGCATAAAAATCGCAATCATGACCGCAACCCCGGTCATCGCGGATGTGAACCCGGGCGTCTTCGCCTTCGTTGGCACACCCCCTGTACGTCCGTACTCCATCTCTTCCATCTCTGCAGCCTCTTCCATGAAGTCCCTGACCCGGATATCGCTTGACACGATCTCTTCATCCTTCGGGATTGTGCGCGTCGGGTTGAGCTGCACCACACCCTCTCCACGCTCAACGATGGTGTCGTTCTTCCAGATCAGCACCTCAATGATATAATTGTAATCGTCAGGCACAGAAATGTCGCAACTCCGGATGATCGTAGTCTCTCTTTTGATGTTGCCTGTGGATATCCAGACCTTGTCAGCGAGCAGCCCGGCATCAGCCTCCCGTGCCTTGATGAGCATTGAAAGATCCTCGCTTGTGGAGTCGCCTTCGTTCGTGAGGTATATATCCACACCGATCACAACCCTTGAACCGGTCACATTCTTCACCAGAAAGTCCATCTCCTGAATCTTAAGACCGATATCGTAGACATTCGGATCTAAATCGCCAATACCATAGACCTGCACTGTTCGCAGCCTCAATCTTTTCTCGTCTTCAAATAAAACAACGTCTATTCGATATCCACCCTCTCTTTCGACATTGATCAGTTGCGATACCGGCAATGTTTTATCCTTGTCGATGCTTCCGGCAGAGGTTGTGGTCTGGGCTACAAGGAGTCCTGATGCAGAGTCAAATGCCTTTAACAGGAGTTTAACATCTCCGCTGCCCCCGTCCCCATAATTCTCGATGTAGGTGGTTACATTCAGCACAACCTCGGTGCTGGTGACCCGTTCTGGCGAGATGTCGACATCCCCAATCCTGAGTCTGCTTTCTTCGAAATCTTCCAGGCATCCGCAGGCAGTAAGCGATATGAAAATTATGCTACAGAGCAGCACGATTTTGGTTATCTGGTGCATGGTTGTGAATTATCAGGTGAAGGTATATGAATATTGCTTAAGGTGCGAATCCGTTCGCAGTCA
>DAOVGO010000018.1 GCA_030672345.1 Methanosarcinales archaeon
ACGCTCTCCGGAATCACAGAGACCCTGATCATCACACGCCCGGCTGGCGAGACGCTCAAGTCAGACTCGATCAGGGAACTCTCAAGACACGGCGCAACGATGGCGATATTTCTTGGGGTGAGCAAGATTGCAAAGGTCATGAAAGAGGTTGAGTACCCTCCGGATACGCCGGTTGCCGTCGTCTACCGGGCATCGTGGCAGGATGAGCAGATCATCCGGGGCACGGTCGCAGACATCGCAGAAAAGGTCGAATCAGCAGGGATAGAGAGATCAGCCATGATCCTGATCGGCGATGTCGTGCATCCGACAAGTTTCAGGAGGTCACACCTATACGGATCGCGGTGATATCCTTTGAGCGGAACCGGGCGGTTGCAGAGCGCGTCGCAGGTCTTGTTGGTGGTGAGGTGATCTGGTACTCTGATCACGCGTTTTCTGACGCGTTTTCGCAGGAATCCGGGTACGATGCGATCATCGCGATCATGTCCTGCGGGATCGCTGTTCGGAAGATTGCGCCGCACCTATCGAGTAAATGGACGGATCCTGCTGTTGTGGTGGTCGATTGTGCGCTTCGTCACGCGATTGCGGTTACTGGCGGGCATCACGGCGCAAACGAGATTGCGACAAGGCTCGAGGTGCTGGGTGCGGATCCGGTGATCACGAATGCGAGCGAGGTTGTGAAGTGACCGTGTTGGGGATTATCGCGTCATTTACGCTAAAACCGGTGAGGGAGTACTTATTTTACAGATCGGACACCGGAGCAGAGTATACAAATAAAACACACCGATATCAGTACACTGTTGCCATTCTTGGGGGCAGGGGGCGCTGCTCCGGAAACGTCGCTTGATATCTGAATCGCCTCCGCTTTACATTTACCGCGAATGTCGTGATTGACAGTCCCAAAATTTTATAATGGATAGTGACTTTAAGTGGTATCCACCGAGACACGATCTTCATCAGCCACGACCGCGCCCAAAACGCGCCCTTTGCAGAGTGAATAGACTGGAAGCTGGGGGATGTGATTCACAGGAGGTTAACCAATGCCGATCGAATTTCGAATACAACAGCTTGAAGACAATATACGTCAGGATCTGGACTTGCTCAAAAGTTACGAGGATGAACTGCGATACGAGACGGACCCAAGCCTTAGGGAGAAGTACCGCCGGAGGATCGAACGGCAGCGCGAGTCATTGAACCGTTACCAGCAAGAGTATGGCGAACTGCAGAAGCAAGCTGCCACAGTGAAGAGTATATTGGATGAAATAGAAGCTCGTCCTGTTCCGGAAAGCGAGCTTCGAGAAACTTTAAGCGCCGTTCAGCAAACTCTATCAGAGATTAAACAGAACAAAACGGGAAGGTATGACCCACAACTGGTGAGCGAAGCAAAGAACCTGTCAGAGGTGGTCGATGATCCGAAACTCGATGCGCATCATAAGCTGAAGGTTTCAGTTCCCATCATCCCGCTCATTCTATCGTACGAAACCGAGGTCGGACTGAAGAGCGGACTGAACCTGAAAGCCGCATGGCAGCGATTAAAAGCACGGATACGAGGTGAAGGATGAACAAAGACCTGACCAAAAGGCGTCTGGAAGTCCTTGAAGGTCACATCCGCAAGGATATGGATCTGCTCGAAGAGTACGAGGACGAACTGCGACACGAGACAGACCTACGGCATAAGGAGAAGTACCGCAGGGAGATCGAACGACAGCGTGAGTCATTAACCCGTTACCAGCAGGAGTACGACGAACTGCAAAAACAGGTGACATCGGCAGAGATGCAGGGCGTAGCCGATCTCTTGCAGCAAAAAGGTGCAAAACTGGATGAGATCCAGAAATTGCTGCCGCCAGTCTGGAACGTCCCGCACATCCGCAACCCAAACTTCACAGGTCGCGAAGATATCCTATCAGATCTCAGGTTAGCTCTCACTTCAGGAGAGCCTGCCGCGTGGAAACAGGCTGCACTCGGCATGGGCGGCGTGGGCAAGACTCAGCTTGCTGTCGAGTACATCTACCGCCATAAGCCTGATTACAGGGTCATCTGGTGGATCCGGTCGGAGAAGACGGTGACGATGGCTGCTGATTATGCCAGTCTGGCAGTGGATCTGAATTTACCAGAGAAAGACTCCAGAAATCAAACTGATATGGTCAGAGCTGTGAAGCGCTGGCTTGAGCATAATCCGGGCTGGCTGCTCATCTTTGATAATGCACAGGACCCTGGAGAGGTTCGTGACTACCTCCCCATGGGAGGTGCCGGTCACCTGATCATCACCTCTCGCAACCCAAATTGGAGCGGTGTAGCCAAACTGCTGCCAGTCCAGGTATTTGATCGAGCCGACTCAATCGACTTTCTATGCAAGCGTACCGGGCAGGATGATCGAAAGGCAGCAGACACGCTTGCAGACGAACTTGGCGACCTGCCTCTGGCTCTGGAGCATGCAGGCGCCTACATCGAGACGACCGGAAGATCAATTTCTGATTATCTGAAATTGTTCGGTGAGTATCAACAGGAGCTCTTGAGCCGTGCCAAGCCTTCAGAGGATTGCCCTTGCACGGTAGCTACCACATGGGAGATCTCTTTTCAGGAAATACTGAAGGAATCTCCCACCGGGGCAGATTTATTGAATCTCTGTGCCTACCTGGCACCAGACAACATTTCCAGAGAACTCCTGATCGAAGAAGCCAATCATCTTCCAGAACCCCTCGCTTCTGCGGTTGCAGATCCATTGTCATTCGACGATGCCGTTTCGACCCTGCGGCGCTATTCCCTGATCGAGGTGACCGCAGACACCCTCTCGGTTCACAGGCTGGTTCAGGCAGTGGTGCGTGACCGTATAGAGGAGAACGGCAAAAAAGTTTGGGCCGAGGCCGCTGTGTGCCTCCTTTCCGATGCCTTCCCAATCAAAAGCGACGATCCCGAAAGTATCGATATGCAAACTTGGCTTGATTGCTCCCGTCTCCTACCTCACGCTTTGTCCGCATCCGGGCATGCCGAAATCCTTGAAGTGGCACCAAGATTAACATCCAACCTTTTGAATCAAGCTGGCTCGTATCTGCGTGAACGAGCAGATTTATATGAGGCAAAAGAGGCGCATGAGCGAGCTCTGAAGCTCGCCGAGGCTTTTTACGGCAAAAACCATCCCCACGTTGCGATCTGCCTCGAGAACCTTGGCCGAGTCCTGCGAGATCAGGGCGACCTGAAAGGCGCAAAAAAACAACTCGAACGAGCTCTTAATATTGACGAGGCTTTTTACGGCTTAGAACATCCCCAGCCCCACGTTGCGATCTGTGTAGATAACCTTGGCCGAGTCTTGGATCATATGGGCGAGCTGGCGGCTGCCAAAGAACACTTTGAACGAGCTCTCAAGATTGATAAGGTTATTCACGGTCCGAATCATTTCAAAGTTGCAATACGCCTCAACAACATTGGCACAGTCCTTCAAGAACAAGGCGATCTGGAAGCGGCTAAGGAACATTACGAGAGGGCTCTGAAGATCGACAAGGCTTTTTATGGCGAAAACCATCCATACGTTGCAATACGCCTCAACAACATTGGCACAGTCCTTCAAGAACAAGGCGATCTGGAAGCGGCTAAGGAACATTGCGAGAGGGCTCTGAAGATCGACAAGGCTTTTTATGGCTCAGACAATCCTCATGTTGCAATATCCCTCAGTAACCTCGGCGGCGTCCTGCAAGATCTTGGAGACCTGCAAGGAGCAAAGGAACACTTTGAGCGTGCGCTCAAGATCGATGAAGATGCATACGGCAGAGACCATCCCGAGGTAGCCACCGACGTCAACAACCTCGGCAGCGTCCTGCAAGATCTTGGTGACCTGCAGGCGGCAAAGGAATGCTATGAGCGGGCGCTTGAGATATTTCGGAAATCCCTGTGCGAGGATCACCCTTACACAGCAACGGTGCGAGACAATCTAAGAGTCCTTGCAGATCTCTGAGGAAGAAGCCGGACTGAAAAAAAAGCGTAACCTCAACCGGAAAGCCGCCTGAAAAGGGCTTTGGAAGCCAGGGTGCAGGATCAAGCGATCGGATGATGCCCAGAACCAAAAAAGTGTCTGAAAGATCTCATGAGACCAGTGTCCGCACGGGATCCGGGACGTGCTCGAAAAAACATCCATGATGTGAACGAATGCAAGCGAGGTTGTGAAGTGAGCGGGAAGGTGGTTGAGCACAGAAGTTCGGAGGCGATACGGATATGTATTTATGTGCAGGGATATGGGTGGGATTAAAAGTTTGGTGCGTGTTTAGCCACTAGAACCTCGCCCGCATCATCCGGAGACTACCCGGGTCCATAGCTTGCGCCCACGTCGCCAGCACTGCCGATCGAGACTCACCCACTTCAGATATCGCTCCAATCGTAATTAAGAACATCCACGAGCATCTCGCATCCATATCTTTTTGAGTACTTGCTCCGACCATGAAACATGAGCGAGGAGATGAACCTCATGGCGCCGGCAGATTCCTTCGAGACCGCTGCCAGCGTAATCGAAGCCGGAGCAGACGAGATATA
>DAOVGO010000070.1 GCA_030672345.1 Methanosarcinales archaeon
CGCACATCTCGCCGCCGGCAACTGCAAGCGAAAACAGATCATACGCCTTTGTGAATCCTGAAAACTCGAAGAGCACAGGGATATCCTTGACCGATCGCGGCGCATGTACCTCGAAATCGATCGATGTTGGTCTGATCCGCACGTTCTCCTCTGGCAGAAACCCGCGCAGATACTGGTTGACCGCCTGCCGCACGCCTTTCGGGTGCGTGATCACACCAAAACCCCCTGGTTCGCCGTACCCGATATGCACGATATCGGCGAGCAGATCAAGGATTGCGAGATCGTGCTCGACGACCAGCACGGCGCTGTGCGCTGCAAGCTCCCTGATCATGACCGCCGCGCGGATGCGCTGGTGAATGTCGAGATACGGACTTATCTCGTCAAAGAAATAGAAATCAGCATCCCTGGCTGCACATGCAGCGATTGCAATGCGCTGGAGCTCGCCACCGCTGAGATCTCCCAAATCACGGTGGAGGATGTGTTTGATATCGAGTTTTGAGATCAGATTGCTGAGTTCTCCTCGTTCGTCCACCTTTTCGAGTAATTCTGATGCAGTACCGCTGAACACTTCAGGAATCCGATCTATATACTGTGGTTTCTGCGATAATTTGATTTCATTTCTGGATATCTTGATCAGATAATCCTGGAGCGTGGATCCTGCATAATACTTGAAAATATCGTCCCAATCAGCATCGACTCCGAGATTCGGTTTCAAATTTCCGGCTAAAATCTGGACCGCAGTTGTTTTTCCGATTCCATTCGGACCGAGTATGCCGACCACCCTGCCATGCTGCGGTATCGGCATGCCGTACAGCACAAAGCCGTTGGTGCCGTATCTGTGCGATGGCTCGGTCAGGGACTCAGGAAGCGATATGATCTTGATAGCCCCGAATGGACACTTTTTGACGCATATACCGCATCCTATGCAGAGTTCTTCTGAAATAACCGGTTTTTTCCCATCCATCTTGATGGTCTCGTCGCCTGTCCGCACGCGCGGGCAGTATTTGATGCACTCAAGCGAGCACATCGCCGGCTGGCACCGGTCCCGATCCAGTATTGCGATTCTCATGGATATGCAACGTTTACATCTGAATCGGTAACAATATGTATCTAACCCCTGCCTGATGCCTGAACATCTTGCCTGCGTGCCCTAACAAACGCTCTTCGCCGCGATAAACTCCCGCACCAGCCGTGCGCCGAGCATCGCGCTCTCCCCGTGGTCGTAGCCCGGATTTACCTCGACGATGTCAAAACCGCAGACGTACGGCGCGGCAAGCCTTATTGCAGCACGCACATCCCGCGAACTCAACCCGAACGGCTCAGGATTGCCAACGCCGGGCGCATACGCGGGATCGAGCACATCGGCATCGATGGACAGATGGATTTGCGTGCAGCCGCGATCAAACAACGTATCGAGCGATTCCCGGATCACAGATTCCATCCCTGCATCGTTCACCTCGTCGGCAGAGTGCCACAAAATCCCCACCTCTCTCGCGTATGCGTATTCCTCTGCCGAACCGCTCCGCACGCCGATTAAAACACATTTATCGGTCAGATCATCGACGATATTCCTTGAAACGCAGGCATGAGACTGCTTGACCCCGAGATATTCGTCGCGCAGGTCGAGATGCGCATCAAGGATGAGTATCCCGGAATCGGGATCAGAACGGTCCGGATCATCGAGTGCCTCGATAAAAGCCCTGACACATCCATAAGTCAGTGTATGCTCGCCGCCAAGTGCGATCGGGATCTTGTGATCTCGCAGAATCATCGCAGTGACATCACAAACCATGCGCAGCATCTCGTCGGTGTGGGTATCGAGATCAAGATCGCCGAGGTCATGGATGTTCAGATCGGTCAGATCGAGATCAAAAAAATCGTTGTACGTCTCAAAGTTGTAACTTGCCTTCCGCATGGCATCTGGTGCCTCGCTGCTGCCGTGCCGAAATGACGAAGTGGCATCGAAAGGCACGCCAAATATCACAAAGTCTGCATCTTTATAACCGGAGGTTGCATCAGCGAAGACACGCTGTCTGAACATTATTGCATATTATATATTATCGCATATCAAGCCGCATCTTGCCCATTGCGGTGACATAAGTGATATCCTTTCCCTCGACAACACGATCCCGGAACTCCTCAGGGATCGGGAGCTCAAATGTGGAGTAATCAGCCATATCCATCAACTGTGCAACATCGCCTGCGATCGAGAGGACCTGTGCGGTCTTACGCTCGACGATCGGCACGAATATCTTGGCTGATACTGGCTGCACAATCGATCGCTTCTGCCCGTCAAAAAGCCCGATGGTATCGACCCGTGCTTTGGCAGATCCGTGTTTTCCAGGCTTTGATTTCGAAATAGCCTTGATCGCACATACTTCATCATCAATGATCACATATCTACCTTCTTTGAGATTTCTAACTTCGGTCTGTTCCTTCATGGTATGTCTCCTTATGTCTCCGTATGTCTCTGTTGGCGTTGATCATGAATCCGCGGCAGTGTACTTAAAATTATGCCGTGTGCCTGGGTTGTCACACCGCAAAGGCGTTGGCGCCGTTTTAAATATCTTACACGAGGGCATCTGTGATTCTGGAGAGTCATGCCGCCAAACTGTTTGAAATGCGGTATAAGAATGGACATGTATGTAGATGAAGCGAGTACTGCAAAGAAGGATCTGGTAGCGCCATTATTCTGCTCGGTCATGATTGGTTCACTTCAGCACTTTCCCTGTTTCGATATACCACAAATACAGATCCAGTTCTGCCAGATTTATGCTCGATTCTGCTGCAATTTTCACAAGCACATCTTCAATTTCCATATATTTCGTTTTTGTGAGCGTTTTTGGCTTTTCAATCAACCCACACCTTGCTAAAAGATCGATTATATGAAAATCCACGATCGCTGAATTTTTGTAGCCGATATTCCTGAGAAAATGGCTTGCCTCTTTATAGCCAATCCCTTTTATATTTTTGACCAGCCACTCTCGTGATTCGTATTCGTTGTCGAAGGACTCGATGGTCTCTTTCAGTGAATCTTTATACTTTCTCGCCTCAACGATATATTTCGCTCTGATGTTGGGGTAGCGATAACCGAGTTCCTTCAGTTTGTCTGCTAACTGTGACTCAAAAAGAGTCAGAAACCCATCTCCTATCTCTTCCTGAATTTTTATGCTCTTTTCAGCGGTGAAATTGGCGGTTAAAATGCAGAAGCAGAGCTCCTTAAAAATTTCACTGCATGGTTTCTCGCAGGTCTCCTCAAACTCCTTTATGCGGGCGTCCACCACGTCTTTCGTCTCACCTTTCTTCAGGCGTTCGATGGTTTTTAGCAGGTTGTCCATAGTCATAAGGTCACAGTCCCATCCGCATCCCCTTAAGCAGCCTCAACACACGCATTAGGAAGCTGCCCCCGCTGCAGCGCCTTCGTATGCGCCGATAGTCTCATATTCATCACCGCGGTCATCATCGAATCAGATCGCATCATGCCGCCCATCAACTTCCGCACATACACCGATGTCCCGATCTGTGCACGCCACCTCGATGCGTACCCCCGTTGAGATGTTTTTTTATTTCTTTTTCAGCATCTCTTCTTTCAATGCTTCGATGGTCCGCAGACTTATCGCTTCACCGGATTTATTACCGATCTCCCGCTTAATCTTGAGGCTCTGGTTGTAGAAGTCGAGTGCCTCATCAAAGCGGTTCGTCAACTGATAAACCATGCCGATCTGATGGAGGGTTTGAGCCTCGCCTGCAAGGTCGCCGATCTCCCGTTCAATCTCAAGGCTCTGGTTGTAGAAGTCGAGTGCCTCATCAAAGCGGTTCGTCTCCTCATAAACCATGCCGATCTGATGGAGGGTTGTAGCCTCGCCTGCAAGGTCGCCGATCTCCCGCTCAATCTCGAGGCTCTGGTTGTAGGCATCAAGTGAATCGGAAAATCTGAACATAGACTGCAGGATCGTCCCTTTCTGATGAAGGGCGGCGGCAAGCATATCCCGGTTGTTCGTTTTTTCTGCACAGGTTTTTGCTCGCTCTGTCAGTTGCAAAGCCAATCTATAATCAAAAAGATCGTATAGCCGATCGCCAAGTCGGAGATT
>DAOVGO010000185.1 GCA_030672345.1 Methanosarcinales archaeon
GCGTAATTTCCGATTTCGTCTATCTTGATCCGGATTTTCGATCCGTTGAATGTCTGGTTAAAGACGATCTCGCCATTTTCATTCTCTATGCGCATGTATGACCGCGTAATATTCTCCGAATAGATGAAGAAGTCTGATTCCTTACTAACCTCGAGTCCCGCGATATGGAACCGTTCGACAACCGGCTTGTACTGCACATCATAAGAGACTGTCACGGCTGTTTCGTTATTTGACCCGACTTTTATGTGGTTTCTGCCACAGTTCAGCGAATCGATCGGTTGATCTTGCCTGTTTATGGAATAAGTCACGTTATTGATGACTACCTCGGTGTCAGCATCATAATCACTCAGATGCAGCATCTGATCCCTGGGATCAAGATCGCCTTCTATGTAAAACGTCAATTCCGACGTATCATAGCAGACAAGAGTGCATTTTGCCTGCGGGTATCCGAGATAGCCGATGAGAACCACGAGCCCCATACATGCGCATAGCAGGATCAGGTTTCTGATCGCAACAACCCCTGCATCCGACATAGTTATTTATCTCTTTATCGCACAACCTATTAGTACATAGCCCCATAGGGTAGTGGCCAATCCTGCGGGCCCTTGGAGCCTGTGACCGCGGTTCGAATCCGCGTGGGGCTATCAGCGATATGATTATATGCTATACTGTAACATATCGCGGAGTGATCGACATGTTATCGGTGAATGAGGCTGCGATTGACGTTGTGGATGAGATGATCTGCTGGAGCGAGGAATTGAAGATCAAGGTGCACACGCTTGACAACGGATCAACGGTCATCGACTGTGGGATCGAGGTTTCGGGAAGCTACGAAGCAGGCTTACGATTCATCGAGGCGTGTATGGGCGGTCTTGGAACGGCATCGCTTGGCGTGCGCAGGATCGGTAATCTGCCGCTTGCGTTCATCGATGTTACCACCGATCATCCGTGCATCGCGTGTCTCGGCGCACAGACCGCAGGCTGGCAGATCGGTGTCAGGGAATATGTTGCGATGGGTTCTGGACCGGCGCGTGCGCTTGCGCAGAAACCAAAAGAGATCTTTGACCGGATAGCGTATCACGACGACGCCGAATGCGCTGTCATCGCACTCGAATCAAACAAGCTCCCTGATGGGGAGATCATGCAGTTCATCGCAGATGAGTGCAGGGTTGATGTCGAGGAGGTCATCGCACTGGTTGCGCCGACCAACTGCCTTATCGGCTCGGTTCTGGTATCAGGGCGTGTGATCGAGACGGCAGTCCGCAGGTTGCACGAACTCGGATTCGACACACAGAATATTTTACATGCGACAGGGACTGCGCCGGTCGCTCCGGTGGTGCTCGACGAGATGCGTGCGATAGGCTCGACGAACGACAGCATCATATACTACGGATCGGTGGTGCTCACCACCAGGGGCTTTGACGAGGAGATATTCAAACAGGTGCCTGCCAAGGTCTCAGAGAGCTATGGCAAGCCGTTTTATAAGACGTTTGAGGCTGCGGGATACGACTTTTCCAACATCGATACAGCCATCTTTGCGCCAGCCGAGATCACGGTAAGTGACCTTGATACCGGAAAGACATACCACACCGGATATCTGAGCGAGGAAGTGATCCTCGAATCTTATGAGATCAGTGGGATATAATTAAGGAATTATTAAGGAGTTATTATGTTTCCGACAAAGAAAGTTCAGTCGATGATCGGCTCAAGGATACAGGTTGAGATGAAAGGCGACGAACACCTGCTCGAAGGTATGCTTGAGAGCGTGGATGACTATCTGAACCTGCATCTGCTGGATACGGTAGAGATCGCTAGCGGGGAGCGGATGCGCTCTCTTGGGTCGGTCGTTCTTCGTGGCAACAACATCATCCTGATCATCCCTGTTGAATAGGAGGCAGATGGCAGATGGAGGAGATCGAGGAACAGACACTGAATCTGATACGCCGCAAAGACGGTGCTCTGCAGAGCCATATCTGGAAGGAGCTGGGTATCAACAGCAGGCAGTGCTCACGCATCATCCGCAAGCTGCTGGACGAAGGTCTGGTTGAACGCGAGTCTGTGGTGACCGGTGGTGTTCGGACCTACAGAATCAGCTACTGTGGCAAGGTTGGTGTCAGTAAATATGAACTGCTGATCTCCGGAAATGTCCTTGATCCGTGTGCCGGCTGCATCGATGACTGCAATCCACCAAGGTGCACCCGGTTGAACAGGTGGATCATGGGACTGGATGTGAAATCGTGAGCGGGATTGCGGTTGGTATGTACGCCATCGTGGCGATAGTTACGCTGGTGTTTGCGTTCTGGGCGGTTATGCTGATGGATTGCCTGAAACGTCCGGGCGATAGATTCCACACCGAGATGGAGAATGCAAAATCCTTATGGACGAAGCTGCTCATCGTCGGGGTGCCGTGGTGCGGGATTGTGTACTTTATCAGCGTCAAGCGGAAGGATTGAAGAGGACCCTCGAGTACGCGGGAAGCCGTCAGTGATAAGTCCACCTTAATTCATTTGGCATGGATCGGGCGTTTGGGGCTCTTAAAAGAGTTTCATGAAGAGTGTGGCAGCTAAATTTGGTGACTTATATGCATCGAATCACACCCGCACCATTTTTTCGAAAACTCTTAAGTAGTTTGGAACTGACGTCTCTTTCGATATCTCTAAGATCTTATATTGAGGAGCACCGATGTCCCGGATAAGCGACCATCTCAGCATAAAAAACCACCACCTCACCATCGGCGGTGTTGATGCAGTCTCGCTTGCACAGGAGTATGGCACGCCGCTCTATGTGATCGATGAGGACCGTGTGCGCAGGAACTTCCGCACATTTAAGGGAGCATTTCCTGATGCCGATATCTACTACGCAGCAAAGGCGAACTGGAATCTTGCGGTCCTGCGAATCCTTGCGTCCGAAGGCGCGGGCGCCGACGTCTTCTCTGACGGCGAACTCTATGCAGCGCTCCTTGCAGGCATCCCGCCAGACCGGATTCTCTTCAATGGCAACTCTAAGACAATTCATGAACTCCAGATGGCGATCGATGTCGGGGTCCGCGTCTCTATGGACTCGCTGCACGAACTGTATGCGCTCTCAAATCTTGCTCTCGAATCCGGCAAAACTATGGACGTCGCATTCAGGGTCAATCCTGATGTCTCTTCCGACACCCATCCGAAGATCGCAACCGGTCTTGCGACCTCCAAGTTCGGGATCGGGTACGCTGACGTGGTGGAGGCGTACAACGAGGCAAAAAAACTTCCGGGAGTACGTCCGGTCGGTATACACTGCCACATCGGCTCTCAGATCACCGATATCGCTCCTTTCAGAGAAGCAGTCGAAAAGATGATGGATCTCGCCGAACAGATCACGAGACTCGGCATCGATCTCGAATTCGTTGATCTCGGGGGTGGGCTTGGCATTCCGTACCAGAAGGAGATGGAAACTCCGGAACCACGCGATCTTGCCGGTGCAATCCTTCCGATATTTGATGAGCGCTCGAAAAATCTTGGAATATCCCCGAAACTGATACTCGAACCGGGCAGATACATCGTCGGCGATGCAAGCATTCTTCTTACGGGCGTAAACACCATAAAAAGGTCGGCAAGGAATTTTGTGGGCGTGGATGTCGGACTCAATCTACTGATCCGCCCTGCGATGTATGATGCGTACCATGAGGTGATTGTTGCAAACAAAGCAGACCTCGACGGGGCAGAAACGTATGATATCGTGGGACCGATCTGCGAATCAGGCGACATCGTTGCGAAGGATCGTAAACTGCCACTGATCGAACCTGGTGATGTGGTTGCCGTGCTCGACGTCGGAGCGTACGGGTTTTCCATGAGTTCGCAGTACAACGGGCGCTGCCGGTGTGCAGAGGTCTTGGTCTGCGATGGCAGGGTGGATCTGATACGCAGGCGGGAGGACTACGGAGACCTGATCGCGAAGCAGGCTGTGCCAGCGAGGCTGCTTTAGGCGATCTTATTGTTGATTTTTGATTTGATTTACCCAAGGGGCACCACTGATACGCTCATAATCTCATCGAAGGATCGATGGGCAAGCCCCCACGAGATCCCATTTTTCACATCCCCAGTTGCGCCTGGAACGAGTCAAGTTTCATGTCCATGAGTGGCTGCAGGCGGGAATCGCTGATCAGCATATCCCGTACATGATCAGCCGGCGTTTCGAGCGATATCTCCTTGGTCACGCCATATCTCCCGCGATTGACGACGGTGGCATTCACGATCCCCAGCATATCGAGTTCTGAGATCAGTTCGGTGATGCGGCGCTGTGTCAGCGCATCGAGATCGATCATACCGCACATGCGCTTGTAGATTCGATAAACCTCGCCGGTGGACATGATCTTTCTGCCGCTTGGCTTCCGTAGCGATCCGGTTGCTCTGTCAAGCACTGTGATGCCATAAAGCAGCAGCTTCGACTGGGTCGGAAGCGTTACTATGACCTCTTCAACCCGATCAGACTCGATCCTTGACTGCGCCTTCCTGACGTTTGCCTCGTGTACGCTCATCGAACCGCTCCGTTCGGCGAGTTCTGCCGAGACCCGGAGCAGGTCGAGTGCCTTGCGTGCGTCGCCATGTTCTCTTGCCGCAAGGGCAGCACATAACGAGATCACATCGCCACCGAGCGCTCCGTTGCCAAATGCCATCTCAGCGCGCTGTTGCAGGATGTCTGCTAATTGATCAGCATTGTACGGCGGGAAAACAAGCTCCTCCTCCCCAAGAGAGCTCCTAATTCTTGGATCAAGGAACTCTGTAAACGTCAAATCATTCGAAATTCCAACAAGACTGACTTTGGCATGTTTTAACTTGGAATTGATCCTTGATAAGCTATACAGCACATCGTCGCCTTTTTTTGTCAATTTGTCAATCTCGTCGAGTATGATGATAACGACCTGTTCCTTCGAATCGACCGCGCTCCTGAATTCGGAGTACACCTGGTCGGTAGGCCATCCGGTCATCGGTACCCGCTTGCCAAAATTCCGCGCCAGATTGGCAAGCAGTCGATACTGGGTATCAATGACCTCACAGTTCATATACAGAACCCTGCACGGGATTCCGCGCTTTCTCCCCACTTTCTCGAGTTCGTCTCCGACATGTGTGGTAACCGCGGTTTTGCCAGTCCCGGTCTTCCCATAGATCAGGATGTTTGACGGCGTGTCCCCGCGCAGAGCCACGACCAGGATCTTGAGGAGCGCCTCAACCTCATGGTCCCGGTGTGGGAGATAATCAGGCACATACGTCGAACGGAGCACATCCCTGTTCTTGAACATCGATTTCGATTCAAGCAATCCTTCGATAACTTCCGTTATAGGTGTATTTCTCACGAAGCACCCTCCTACTGTTGCTAAATTCCCTTTCGATACATCCGTATTAAGGATTTCGGGCGTATAATTTTATTTTAACGTGTAATAACTAAGGCGAGAGCCGTTTTCGGTCACGGGGGAACAACACCACATCACGGATATTCTCGACATCGAGCATGGTCATGACCAGCCGCTCGGTCCCGAGCCCCCATCCGGCGTGCGGGGGCATCCCGTATCTGAATGCTTTCAGGTAGAAATCGAAGCCGCCAGGGTCGAGTCCGCACGCCGCAATCCTCTGGCGCAGCAGATCGTGTGAGTGGATACGCTGCGAGCCTGATGCAAGTTCCATGCGCGGATGCATAAGATCGAACGATTTGCTGTAGCGCGGGGCATCGTCGTACGCCTGTGTGTAATACGGCTTGATCTCAGTGGGCCAATTGATGATGAAATAATGCTCACCGACTGCGCTCCCTATAGCGCGCTCGGCAGCGGTGCCAAAGTCGTCACCCCACTCGATATCATGCCCGTGCTGATGTGCGATCTCGAGCGCGTCATCATAAGTCAGCCGCCGAAACGGCAGTTCAGGCACGAAAAGATCGATTCCAAGCGCGCTCAACTGCGGCTTGCACTGGCGCGATACGTGCGCATACACGTCATGGATCAGACGCTCAAGAATTCCCATCACATCAAAATGATCGGCAAAACTCGCCTCGATATCGATCGAAGTAGCCTCATTGAGGTGCCGCAGCGTGTCATGCTCCTCAGCACGGAAGATCGCTCCGATCTCACACACTCGATCGAAACCTGCCGCCATCATGATCTGTTTGTACAGTTGCGGACTCTGATTAAGGAACGCCTCCCTGTTAAAGTAGGTAATCGGGAACAAAGCTGTGCCACCCTCTGTCGCAGCCGCAACCACCTTCGGAGTGTGAATTTCGATGAACCCCTCATTTGTAAGAAAATTACGAACCGCTATCAGTGCGTGGTGGCGTATTACGAATGCAGCGAGCATCTTTCTCCGTCTCAGATCCATAAACCTTGAATCAAGGCGGGTATCGATGTCTGCGCCGACCTTTTCGGTGACGTCCATCGGCAGAGGGGATTTTGCCTCAGAAAGCATGTTCAGAATCTCAGGAATGATCTCGTATCCGTTCGGAGCTTGATTTGCCTCTTTCACGACCCCGGTTACCAGAACCACGGATTCCCTGTTCAGTCTTCTGCCTGCATCAAAAAGGGCAGGATCGGTCTTCTTCTTGACCATGGTGACCTGTATGAATCCTTCCCGGTCTCGCAGCACAAGAAAGCAGATTCCTCCGAGATCGCGGATCTCGTGTACCCAGCCGGCAACCGTGACGGTATCGCCATTCATGCCAGGCGTGATCCCGGATGCATAATGAGTTCGCATGATAGCCATAATGGATAATGGATGCGAGAGTATTTGTGTTATGTGTTTTGGTGAGGGCGGGTATCTCCGAAAGGACGCTACCTGAAAAATCCCCCGGGTTCGCTATTCTCTTTTCCGGATCCTGGGGGATATATTCCGTGAGTCTCCAAAAACAGTATCGGTTGGACTAATTATTGAATATGCCACACATGGATGAAGGCTGCTGGTACTGATTTTTGGCGAATCTTTGAAATATGAGTTAAACTTAACCTTGACATCAGTACCTCCGAAACACACCTGAGTTCCGAAAGTGGTGCACCCCACACTACACCAGACCCGGATGTTGCCGCAGATCACACTGACCTGCGGTTATGAACCGTTTCATATATTAATCAGCACGTCAGACTACTTTCCCATGCTAACGATTGACGGCACGTTCGGAGAGGGCGGCGGGCAGATCCTGCGCACATCGGTTGCCATGGCTGCGATTACGAAAACGCCTGTTGCGATCACCGGTATCCGCAGCAACCGCCCAAAGCCTGGGCTTTCGGCTCAGCACCTGACCGCAATCAGGGCGATGACGGAACTTGCAGGGGCTGATACCACAGGCGATGCGGTCAGGTCCACAGAACTGACATTCATCCCGGGCGAGATCAGCGGCGGGACATATCGCATGAATATCGGCACAGCTGGCAGCATCTCGCTCCTTCTCCAGTGCCTGATCCCTGTTTCGCTCCATGCTCCGGACACGGTCGTCCTTGATATCACGGGCGGCACCGATGTGAGATGGAGCCCGTCGATCGACCACCTGCGCCGCGTCCTGCTGCCTGCGCTCGCTCTGATGGGGTGCAATGTTCGCATCAAGGTCTTGAGGCGGGGCTATTATCCGCGTGGGGGCGGGCGGGTCAGGGCTGTGATCGAGCCGTCCGGGATTGTTGGGGCAGATTTCCGCAAAGAAGCACTCGATAAGGTTTACGGCTGCTCGCACTCATCCAGGCTTCCTGAACATGTCGCAAGAAGGCAGCGTAATGCTGCTATCGCCAGACTGCAGGATCATGGGTACGATGCTGTGATCGATACCGACATCACGACAGCGCATAAGGGTGCTGCATCAACAGGCAGCGGAATTACGCTCTGGTGCGGTCATATTGGTGGGTCTGCACTCGGGGAGCGAGGAACGCCGGCAGAGGTGGTTGGATCCGATGCAGCGGACAATATCATCAGAGAACTGGACTCTAAAGCCGCGGTAGACATTTATCTGGCTGATCAACTGATTCCATACATGGCTATGGCAAAATCAGGCTCGTTCACCACAAGAGAGCTGTCTCTTCACACAAAAACAAATATCTGGGTAAGCGAGCAATTCACAGATGCCAAATTTGACATAAAATCATCGGATCGTATTGTCAGGGTTGTTTGCCGGTGATAGCCACGTATATTTCAGTGATCGATACATTTTTCTTAACTGGGCGTGTAACGATAGTTGTAACTGGTTTGTAACCAGTCCAGGTAAGAACAGTGTGCAATGGTCCGTGGTGGAGTAGCCGCATGGAACCATCCAGATTAACGGACTTGATGGGCATACAGACCGATTTGGGATGATGAATATGAAAGTATATGAAAAATTGATCCGCGACGTGATGACGCGCGGGGTAGTGACCGTATCTACAGAGACACTGGTCAAGGATATCGCAGAGAAGATGGCGAACCAGCGTCTATCCGGGGTAGCAGTGATCGGTGAACACGGGGATGTGCTAGGTTTCGTATCAGAGATGGATATGCTCAAGGTGCTTGACAAACCAAATCTTGAACAGATGTCTGCCGAGGATGTCATGTCCCCATACCTGATTTCAATTGCGCCGAATGCCACCCTCAGGCAGGCGGCAAGAGTCATGAACGAGCGGCGCACCCACAGGCTGCTGATACTCTCAGAAAAAGGCGTTGGTGCATCGCAGCGACCCATCGGAATACTGAGCGCAAGCGATATCATACGCGAGGTTGCGCAGGCAGGGCAGTCCCATATCGCACATTGATGTATGCAGAGATGCCGTCGATGTGATCGGGATAATTCGAGATGACAGATCACGCAATAGATCAATACGGCACGACTTCGATCAGCCTTTTCCCGGCGATCTCGATCACCTGTTCCCTCACTGAGTCGATCGAGGAGGCTCTCACCTGATTCTCCCCATCAAATACCAGGTTTTGCACCATACCTCCTACAACGTCATCATATCCGGGCTCAACCCGCAGAACCACGGATCCCGGGAAAATATTTGTATTCGTGAGAACATTGTCGATATCCAGGTCTGTGATGCCGATGATCGGGATTCCGAGCCGGTAGAGAATGTCTCCGGCAATGGCTGTCGTGTCATCGCCTATGGTGACTGCCAGATCGGCATCTGCTGCGAGTTCGAAGGTGGATTCGGCATCATGGTCGATCAGCACGACTGAAATGTTTGTGCGCCTCCTCTCGGTTGTGCCGATTCTTGGTACGTGACCTGTCCGCCGGATCGAGCCGGTTCTGACCAGTGCTGTGCCCGGATCAATCTTTCTGAGTTTTTCGATGCCGTGTTCCTTTATTCTTGCGCCGGCGATATCCACAATCCTGCCATCCTCCACCACGATCTCAACATTGTCTGATACCGCGGTTCCGACGACGATCCCGTTGATCCGGATGGTCTCGCCAGGCACAGCATCATGGATGCTTCTGCGCGTCTGATCTTCATCGGTGCGCACCACCAGCACATCCTGCGCTGCAGGCGGCATCCTGATTGGCAGATCCAGCATTCCTGCGACCTGTTCAGCCCACGGCATGGCATCGTTCCACGGGATGACCACACCGTCATCCTCCATCGGGCGTTCGATCTGGATGATGGGAATCTGTTTCGTGCGCGACAGAACGATCCTGCCGAACGCAATCCCGCTATCGACGGTTTTTCCACGATTCAGCAGGACAACAGCGGTTGCACCATGCAACGAATTGATCGCCCCGCTTAGGCTCATCCTCCTGCTGATATCGATCCGATCTTCAAGATGCGCATCGATAACCGCGGTACGCCCCATAGTCCCGCCAAGCATCGCTCTCACATCGTAATGCTCCGAGAGCACGTCCAGCACCCGGCGTGCTTCGCCCGAATCGATGATCTCAGGACCGTGGATGACGACACCGATCATGCGTTTTCATCCGCCGCTCTCACACAGTTCTACTTCCAGTATCTCCTGAACACGACTGATTCTGTCTATATTGCGCTCGGTTGTGCGCTTCAGTTCATCAAGCGTCAGTGTTTTGTCCCATTCCTTTGCTTCAACCTCGCCTTCGAGAACTTCAAGCGTATCTACTTTGTACCACAGATTACTGCTGTCAACGAGCGCCCATGTTCCATCATCTCGCTGGTCGAATCGCTTTACTTTGCCGATCGTGCCGGTGCCGC
The DNA here is from genome assembly GCA_030672345.1 of Methanosarcinales archaeon. Taxonomy (GTDB): domain Archaea; phylum Halobacteriota; class Methanosarcinia; order Methanosarcinales; family Methanogasteraceae; genus Methanogaster_D. The sequence goes on from DAOVGO010000185.1 coordinate 10,130, forward strand.
TGTACTGAACCGTGTCTCCAGCCGCTATACTTCCGCTCATGGTTCTTATATCCTCGATGTTCGTATATCAATCTTACCGGGGTCGATGTTTTGCAGCCGCACGCCACCTGCAACCCCTGTAATCCGCACCCCGTCGAACTCGCTGCCGCCGCACAGCACATCCTGCTGTGGGTGCGTTCCCGGCGTGATATCGCAACTGATGGTAGTCTCAACGCCTGCAGAGACGACTACTTTTAGTCTGCCGCACGCCGGATGATCCTTCGGAAGAACGATCAGCGGAGAGCCGACATCCCTCACCAGATACAGCATACACCTGATCCCCTTGACGATCCGCTCATCCGTGCCAAATCCTGACGCAACGAAGAGATCATCCTCTTCTGTGAAGAGTGCGATCTCTTCTTCTTCGGTTTCGATGAACCACTGACCAACGCCTGCTTTCACGACGCCGATCACGCCGTCTCTCCCGCAGAGGTATAGAATCTCATCGAAACCGATCTTTATCGTCTCGCCGGGATCAGTTGATCTTTTTGACATTGCTTGATTTGCATGCCGGACACTTAACCCTCTTTCCGATTCCCTTGAACTTGTTGTTGCAGTCCAGACACTCGTACTCACTCGTCGAGAGCGTTTTCACGTCGATACCGACAACATCGCCAACACTACACATGACATTTCGCCTCCTTCTGGTTTGTATATTGCTGAAATGTCCTTCTACTTATACCCCACGTTCGCCGCCAATAACAATGCACAAAAGAATTAATACGATCCGGATCAACGAATAACAACGAGGTATACAATATGGTGCAGATATATTATGACAATGACGCAGACCTTGGCGTCCTGAAGGATAAAACGATCGCGGTGATCGGATATGGGAATCAGGGTCATGCACAGGCACAGAATCTCAACGATTCCGGATTGAACGTGATCGTCGGGCTTAAGAAAGGTAAAGAACCGTGGATACAGCGCGAACAGACAACAGCAGAGAAAGACGGCTTACAGGTGATGGCGATAGAAGAAGCCTCTGCAAAGGCGGATATCATCCAGATTCTGGTGCCTGATGAGCTACAACAGCAGGTCTACACAGACTATATCGAGCCGGGCATCAATCCTGGCGATGCGATCGTATTCTCACACGGCTTCAACATCCATTACAACCAGATCATACCACCCGATGACATCGACGTCTTCATGGTCGCGCCAAAGGCGCCCGGGCACATGGTTCGCACGACGTTCGTCGAAGGCTCTGGTGTGCCAGGACTGCTCGCAGTCTATCAGGATGCGACAGGAACTGCAAAGAAGATCGGGCTTGCTTACGCAAAGGGGATCGGATGCACAAGAGCCGGTGTCATCGAAACCACGTTTGCAGAGGAGACCGAGACCGATCTCTTCGGAGAGCAGGTGGACCTGTGCGGAGGGGTTACCTGCATGATCAAAACAGCGTTCGAGATCCTTGTTGAGGCTGGATACCAGCCAGAGATCGCTTACTTTGAGACGCTGCACGAACTGAAACTGATCGTTGATCTGATCCATGAAGGCGGGCTTTCAAGGATGTGGCGTTCGGTCTCCAACACCGCAGAGTACGGTGGACTCACGGTCGGTCCGAAGATCATCAACGAGCAATCAGAGGATGCCATGTACGAAGCGCTCGAAAGGATTCAATCCGGCGAGTTTGCACGGGAATGGGTTCTTGAGAGCCAGGCAGGGCGTCCTGTGTTAAATGCACTCGAACGCAAGGAGAAGGAGCATCTGATCGAGGAGATTGGATCTGAACTTCGTGCGATGATGCCATGGTTAGAGTCTTGAGTGTTTAAGAGATGAAACGTTGATCCGGCAACGTTTCGTTTCTATTTTGGGGACATGGGGGTTATAACATCGATAAAACAAAGGTTACCGCATTTGTATTGACCGTATCTGTATTGCTGTTTGGGCTGATGGGTTCAGGCTGTGTTGAGTCAGAGGACGTCGAATCGGCAACCGTCCGGACGTATCTTGAAGCAAAGAGCGAAAACGATTACGTAACCGCGGCGCGTGTCGTTGACAGCAGCTATCAGTCGAAAGGCTACATCATGCTGACATGGGGCCGGGTGGGGAATGTGGCGAACAAGGATATCACCAATATCACGTTAACCCAGACCGTTTCCGGCAATCAGGCGGTGGTGATTGCGAATTACACCGAAATCGAGTACCATCCGAATTCTGACAACATTGCCGGCGAGCAGGAGGTGACCCAGTACTTCAGACTCGAGAACACCGACGGGATATGGCTGATCACCGAGATCTCGCCTGTGCCCCTGCCCATAAGGGAGTCGACCGGAAAGGTCAAGAAGTCACCTATTGACATTCTCACCGACAACGCAATATTCCTTCTGCCCGCAGCACTTGCCATGCTCGGAGTCGGCGTCTACCTCAACCGCAAGGAGAAGGCGGAGCGTGCCGGCGGCGCAGGCGGTGGTGATGGCGGTGCAGGTGGCGCTGGCGCAGGAGTCGTTATGTTGCAGACCGCACAGATCACCAGGTTTGTCAGGTGCGTGCCCTCGCAGATGAAAGCGGGCACCACAGGTACGATTGATGTCTGGATCAAGAACTTTAACAAGCAACCGTACCAGAATCTCGCGGTGACCGCCGTATTTCCTGATACTGTCCGTGCAAAGAAAACAAAACTGAAATTCGGCGCGCTTCCGCCGGGAGAGACCGCAAAACAGACATGGAACGTCAAAACGACAGCGCCTGGAAGGTTCAGGATCGATGATGTGACCGTTACATTTACGTTCGGCGGAAAAAGATACGCAGGTGCGCTAGGTCCTGTCTGGATACAGGTGGCGTAAGGAATCAGTATGAAAAGGCTCACGGTCGTCCCGGAAAGGTGTTCAGGATGCAGGTTGTGCGAACTGGCATGTGCAATTCACGCGTTCGGTTCAAACAACCCGAAGAAATCAAGAATCCGCATCATCTCGCTGTATCCGCATCCGGTCGTCAAGATGCCGATCTTCTGCAAGCAGTGCAGGGTGCCAAAGTGCCGGGATAGCTGTCCGGTTGATGCGATCGTTGTTCAGGACGGTGTCGTGATCATTGATGATGAAAAATGTATCTCCTGCCAGTCCTGCGTTGTTTCCTGTCCCGATGGTGCGATTTTTGTCCATTCGGATATAGATACGCCTTTCAAGTGCGATCTGTGTGGCGGGGATCCGGTTTGTGCGAAGGTATGTCCGAAGGATGCGATCCTGTTCGTGCCCGAACATACGCTTGGGCAGGTGCACAGGCTGACGAGCGCGCTTGGATATGCGCATCTGCAGGAGGTCGAGTACTGGGAGCATGGCGTCAAAAAGACGCTCAAATACGCGGATATCGGAGAAGACGGGAAAGAATAACGATACAAATTCATCGAGGGGGCATACCATTCCAACAATCAGCGAAAAGATACTGAGCAGGGCATCAGGCACCGATGCACTGGCTGGCGACTTCGTGCTCGCGGATATCGACTGCGCAATGGCGCACGACGGGACCAGCGTGCTTGCGTTAAAGGCGTTTACAGAGATGGGTGCAAATCGTGTCTGGAATCGTGACCGGATCGTGATCCCTTTCGATCACATCATCCCGTCGAACAAGGAGACCACATCAGAACTCCACCGTAAGGTGCGGGAATGGGTGCGAAAGCAGGGCATCCCCAATTTCTTTGATATCGGCGAGGGAATCTGCCACCAGATCATCGCAGAACGGTTCGCACGCCCCGGAATGCTGATCGTTGGCGCAGACTCGCATTCATGCACCTACGGAGCACTCGGAGCGTTTGGAACAGGAATCGGCGCCACCGAGATGGCGGAAGTCTTTGCATCGGGAAAGCTCTGGTTCAGGGTGCCGCAGTCGATCAGGATCACGGTGGACGGCACACTCGGAGGCATGGTGAGTGCAAAGGACGTTACACTGCATATCATCGGCAGGATCGGATCAGGCGGCGCAACATACAATGCGGTCGAATATTATGGCGAAACAATCAGCGATCTCTCGATTTCAGGAAGGATGACGCTCTGCAACATGAGCGTCGAGATGGGCGCAAAGGCAGGTATCGTTCCACCGGATGAGAAGACGTTTGGTTTTCTGAAAGATCGCCCTCACTCTGTCTACGCTGACCCTGATGCATCATACATGGATGAATTATTCTTTGATGTGACCGATCTCGAGCCGCAGGTCGCACTCCCTCATGCCGTTGACAATGTGCAGCCGGTGGGTGATGTTGAGGGGACGCCTGTTGACCAGGTCTTTATCGGATCGTGCACGAACGGCAGGTTTGAGGACCTGAAGGTGGCAGCAGATATCCTTAACGGGAAGAAGGTTTGCGTGCGGACGGTCGTTGCGCCCGCATCCAGATCGGTGCTGATAGAGGCGGTCGATGCGGGCGTCGTGAGCACACTCCTTTCGGCGGGCGCGGTGATACTCCCGCCCGGGTGCGGTCCGTGCCTTGGTGCGCATCAGGGCGTGCTCGGCGAGGGCGAGGTCTGTCTCTCAACTGCCAACCGCAACTTCAAAGGAAGGATGGGGACCGGCGGGTTCGTCTATCTTGCGTCGCCTGAGACTGCGGCTGCAACTGCGCTCTCTGGCGAGATCACTGATCCGCGGGGCATCGATTAGCTATACAATCGGGTAACCATGGCATGCGCCATTTCTCAACCGACCGGAAGCGATCAACAAGTATCCTTGCCCATCCATAGCTTTATGCCTATAAACCGCACCATCTCTCTTTCATGCCCCGCGTTGTCGGAATCGACCCTGGCACCATGAGTTTCGA
>DAOVGO010000182.1 GCA_030672345.1 Methanosarcinales archaeon
ACGAGGCGACTAACACCCACGATCCGGTGGAACTGTACAGAAAACTCAGAGATGTTAATCCAAGCCCGTACATGTACCTATTCGAGTTCGGCGAGGTCGGAATCGTTGGCGCAAGCCCTGAAACGCTCTTTACGGTACACAATCGGAAGCTGATCACCAATCCGATCGCTGGTACCTGCCCGCGGGGCGAAACCGATGCAGAGGATGAAAAACTCGCCAGAAAACTGTTGAGTGATGAAAAAGAGCGGGCAGAGCACGTGATGCTTGTAGATCTCGGCAGAAACGATGTTCGGATGGTATCGAAACCAGGATCAGTCAAAGTCGAGGATTTCATGACTGTTCGGAAGTACTCACATCTCCAGCACATCGAGAGCACGGTAACCGGGATGCTGCGTGATGATTCGGATGCCTTCGATGCGACGCGGGCGATCTTTCCCGCGGGCACGCTCTCAGGTGCGCCGAAGATCCGTGCGATGGAGATCATCGATGCGCTTGAGAAGGACGCCCGCGGGATTTACGGAGGCGGTGTTGGCTATTACACGTGGAACGGGGATGCCGACTTCGCAATCGTGATCAGGACGATCGTGCTTGCCGGTGACCGGATGTTTGTTCAGGCAGGGGCTGGAATCGTTGCTGACTCAGATCCCACGTATGAATATCTGGAGACCGAGCGCAAGATGGCTGCGATGATGAAGGTGATCGAGAGATGACGAAGATACTATTCGTGAACAACAGGGACTCATTTGTCTGGAATCTCGTCGAATACGTCTCGATCTTCGAGCCGGACACGATCGTCGTCCCGAACACGATAACGCTTGAAGAGATCCGGGAGATCGATCCGGACGGGATCGTGATCTCGCCTGGTCCCGGAAATCCGAATGATCCGAAGGATATCGGCTCATGCATCGAGATCATCCGCGAATCCAGTGTTCCGCTGCTCGGCGTCTGCCTCGGCTGCCAGGCGATCAATGTCGCGTTCGGCGGCACGGTCGGTCATGCGTCTGTGGGTCCTGTTCACGGAAAGGCGTCTGAGATTTATCATGATGGGGTCGGGATCTATGAAGGGCTTCCGAATCCGTTTACTGGTGGCAGGTATCATTCGCTTGCTGTGGACATGGTGTCGCCTGATCTCGAGGTTGTTGCACGCAGTCCCGATGGCGTCGTCATGGGAATCAGGCACAAACGGCGTCCGATCGAGGGCGTGCAGTTCCATCCCGAGTCGGTGCTGACGCCGGATGGGCTTCGGATGATCGAGCGGTGGGTAGGGATGATCGGGGCGTAACGTCACTCAGGGCTTGAGAATATCCCCCAGATCGAACGCATACACACCATCGCGCCGCAACGCCTCTTTGCCCTCGATCCGTTCTGCGATTATCCCGTAATGCTCACACCTTGCATCGTTGTGCCACCGAACCAGATCGGATTTGCGATGTAGATCATCCAGTATCCTTGCCACATCACGCCGCAAGAGGTCGCTCCATTTCACCTCGCCGATGAATATCTGTCTGACATCATCCGCACCAACTCCTGTAGCGACGATATCGATCTCATCGCCACGATACCACCATGCTCCGCAATCGTCCGGTAAAAATCCAATGTCGATCCTTCTCCGTCTGATAAGATCACGTATCAGCTCTTCAAAGATGAATCCGAGATATTGATCGTATTCCTTCTCTATTTTCGATGTGATATCGATTTCAGCCTCGATGTTATTCTTATTCGGCAGCACAAATCTGAAATAGAATTTAAAATAATTATCTTTTATCTTGTATAAAGATCGCTTGGACTTACCCGCGACGGTGGCAGGAAGTTCGGAATCGACGATCCCAACACGCCGGAGATTGTGGAGGTACCGTGACAGAGCGCCTTTGTCGATACCGGTGGTATTTGCGATCTCGGAAAGTTTCCTGCTCCCTTCTGCGATGGTTTTGAGGATGAACATGTAATTTCGCGGCTCTCTGAACTCTTCCCGAAGTAGAATATCAGCCTCCTCATACAGAAAACTGCCCTTCGACAGGAAATTCATGCGGAGATTCTCCCAGAAATCGAGATCGGGTGAGAACTTTAAAAGATACTCAGGTATGCTGTCCATGCATCCGTAGACCAAAATAAGCTCGTCGGTTGCGTATTTCGGGAAAAAATCTGCCAGGTGCTCAAAATTCAATTTATCAAGTCTCCACTGCCCGCTTCTTCTGCCGTATAATGGAGACCTGTACCCCAGAACCTCTGTTTCCATCATCCCGATGCTTGAACCACACAGTATGAGCATCACATTCTGTCTGCTCAGATTCAGATCCCATATCCTCTGGAAAAAGGACGGTATGCCCCGGTTTAGCTTTATGAGGTATGGAAACTCATCGATTACAAATACAACCCGTTCTCCGCCTCGGTGCCATTTGAAGAACTCGTTGAATAGCTCTTCAAATCCACTGATTCTCATTTTCATGAAGGAGTCCTCACCGAGAAGAGCGCCCATCTGCCGCTGCATCAGCCAAATATTCTCCGATTCGCTGTATTCCACAGGCAGAAAGTATATCCCCTTCTTTCCGCGAAGAAATTCTGTGATCAGACGGGTTTTACCAATCCTGCGTCGCCCATAGATTATTATGAATTCCGGTTTCCCGCTTTCGTACCGGCTATTGAGATATTCCAGTTCCTGATCACGGTTTATGAACCGTCCTATAAATTGTTGATTCACAATCATTATGATTTACTATCAACTACTTGAGCTTTTCCATCCGGGTCGGTGCTGATGCCGGATGGGCTAACGATAATCGAGAGGTGGGTGGGGGTTTGTGTGATTTCCTGAATTAATTTCGCTCCGGACAGGTGCCATCCGGTCAAATGACGGGTGAAGCATCAGCTAACAATCCCGGTGTTTTCTGCACAAATAGCCTTAATGTCACTCATTAATCACGAAACGTGGGGGCATAACGAGCGCATGCACACACGCGAACCACCGTCCGGAGCAGATCTATCCGGCATCGATGGTTGTCCAATCCGGTGTGCCCGCACGAAAAACCCCTGAGCCCCCACCCCCCGCTCCACAGTCAATTTCACCGATCGAAATTGAAGTTCTCCTTCACGATCTTGAGCGCACAGTAGTCTCCGCACATCGTGCATGCTTCCGTATCCTCTGGAAGTCTACTGTTTCTGATCTCCCGTGCACGTTCCTCGTCGATTGCAACCTCATACTGTCGTCCCCAGTCCAGATCACGCCGGGCTCGTGCCATATCAAGGTCCCAACCCCGTGCACGGTCGCCATACTTGATCATGTCGCCGACATGCGCAGCAATCCGCGAAGCCATCACGCCCTCGTAGACATCCTCCTCGTTCGGCAGTGCGAGATGCTCCGCAGGCGTCACATAGCAGAGGAAATCCGCGCCGCAGGAACTTGAGATCGCACCACCGATCGCGGTCACGATGTGGTCGTAGCCGGGCGCGATATCGGTAACCAGCGGACCTAACATGTAGAATGGCTTTTCGCCGGTCAGACTCTTCATCAAGGTTACGTTCGTATCGATCTCGTTTATAGGGACATGCCCCGGACCCTCAATGATAACCTGCACGCCCGCCTCATGCGCCCGGTCGCCCAGTTCAGCATGCATGATCAGTTCCTGAATTCCTGCCCGGTCGGTTGCATCGTGCACGGCACCGGCTCTCATGCCGTTCCCCATCGAGAGCGTAACCTCGTGTTCGTTCATGATCTCGAGGAGGTAATCGAATTCGCTGTAGAGCGGGTTCTCCTTCTCGTTGTGAAGCATCCACGCGGTCATGAATGCGCCGCCTCTTGAGCAGAGTCCTCCGTATCTCCCCTGTTTCTTCAGACGCTCGACTGTCAGGAGGTTTATTCCTGTATGAATCGCCATGAAGTTTGTTCCGAGCTTTGCCTGCTCTGCGGTGATTCGAAACAGGTCGTCAGGGTCCATGTGCACGACTGCGCCATTCTTCTCGATCGCCTCGATGAACGCCTGGTACAAAGGAACGCTCCCCACAGAGAGTGATGTTGCCGCAATCACCCGTTTCCTGACCTCGACAAGATCGCCGCCTGTCGAGAGTTCCATCAGGGAATCGGCGCCCGCCTTCTCTGCTATCTCTGCTTTCCTGACCTCGAGATCGATATCCACGATGTCGGATGACGTGCCCACCGATGCATTCACCTTGGTGCGCATCCCTTTCCCGATGCCGCACGCCATGGTTTCTCGATACGGGCTTATCGGGATCACGATTCTCCCGCTTGCGATTCCTCTCCGTACGAAATCCGGATCGACGCCTTCCACCTGTGCGACCGCTTTCATCTCTTCTGTTACGTTTCCGTTCTGTGCATCTCTTACAAGACTCATGTTCCCGGATTGGGCAAAGTAATATTTAAATGTTTTTAAAAAACAAAATGGAACTCAACTCAAGTAAATTTGAATAAGGCGGTCATGGCGTTCTAACATTGATCCCGGATTCACTGAAATTGTGTTTCTGATCTGGCGCCGCACAGGCTGGCAGCCACTGAGCCAAGGTCAGGTTTAAATATGGATGTGGCATAAATCAGATCGTGGAAATGTTGGTATCGATATCTTCGGAGGTGACCACACGCCAGACCCGACCAACCTGCGCAACATCGTTGAACTGCTCCTTACAGCACACATATACAACCAATCCGAAACATTGACAGAGGACGATCTGCCCGCCGAGATACGGAAGCATTACTGGGATAGCAGGGAGAAAAAGGTCAAGCGCCCGATCAGCGTCCGTGTGCAGGATATCACGTCGCTGTATGGAAACAAGAATGTCGAACAGGAGATCAAAGCCCTGCCGTTCATCGATTTCGATGAATTCGGGGCAGAGATACGGTTCACCATTCCTGACCTCGCTAAGAACTGGTTTGTAAAACAGGAAGACGCCATGGACAAGATCCGCAGGAACCCAACACTTGCATCATTTTATGAAAAAGATGGCATAGATGTGAGTTACGAGGAAGCAACTGCGTATGTACGACCTAAAGAGCGAGACCGTGAATATCTCGACTCGCTCATTGCAGAGATCGCTGCATCTGACGATGATGTCGATCTGCTGACGCTGGTGCATCTGGTTGCACCGGAGGATGTGCGGCAGCCAATTGATGAGCTTGTACTCACACCAGAGCAGGAAACAAAGATCGAGAAGATCATGCAGGCGATCAAACACCGGGATTACCTCCGCGACATCGGGCTTCGTGAGATCGGGAAGATGCTCTTCATAGGACTGCCCGGCACAGGCAAAACATCGGTAGCCAGAGCATTATCAGAAAAATTGAATATTCCGCTCGTAGAAGTCAGGCTTTCGATGATTACGTCCCAGTATCTCGGGGAAACATCGAAAAATGTCGATAAGGTCTTTGAACTTGCTAAAAAATTGAGTCCCTGCATTTTGTTCATCGATGAATTCGATTTCATTGCAAAAACGCGGATGTCTGATGAGCACGCCACACTGAAACGCGCTGTCAACACTCTGTTAAAAGCGATCGATGAAATCAGCCTGATCGATGATGGAGTCTTGATGATCTGCGCCACAAACCATCCGAACTTGTTGGATCGTGCTGCATGGAGGCGTTTTGACGAAATCGTTGATTTTCCATTACCACACACTGAAATGCGCAAAGATATTCTTGATATTGTGCTTTCGAGGGTAGAGGGTGACTTTGATACGCAGGAGATCGCCGGGATGACCGAAGAGTTCACAGGCTCTGATCTGCGCATGGTCGTCAGGGAGGCTGTGCTCCAATCATTGACAGAAAACAGGACTGCGATCACGCAATCAGACCTGATCTCCGCTGTCGATGACTTCAGCGACAGGATGCGCCTGATGATGAAGGAGTATGCTGTGGCATGAGGATCGTCCTGCTCGGCACCGGAGATACCGTTGGCACGCCAAAGATCGGGTGCACGTGCCCTGCCTGTCTCGATGCGCTTTCAGGGGGCAGGAGCGCACGATTGCGCTTTTCAATTATGATCGAATCCGACGAGGGACGTGTTCTGATCGATACGGGACCTGATCTTCGGCATCAGCTCCTGAAGTTTGGAATAGACCATATCGATGGCGTAATCTGGACGCACGGACACTATGATCACTATGCCGGGTTCGGCGAGTTCTACCGGGTTCAGGATCGTGTGAATGTCTATGGATTAAAAGATACATTGGATTATATACTGCAATATTTGTATTTTATGAATCCGGTGCGGCACGATGTGGTTGCTTATGAGCCGTTTCATCTCATCGGTCTCGAATTCACGTTATTTCTCGTCTGTCATCCGCCGCTTTCCGAATCTACTGGTGTTATTGTGCAAAGCGGCGATAAAAAGCTCGTCATCACCGGAGACACAAATAAGCATATCCCGGAGCGCAGCATCGAGGTCATGCGAGACCCAGACATCCTGATATGCGATGCGATTGCGCCGCCAATCTTCAATCTCGAGAAACACATGAACACGGCAGAAGCCGAGGAACTGGCATCAGAACTGTGTGCGAAGGAGATGGTGATGACGCACCTAAGCCACCTGTTCCCGCCGCATGATGTGGCTGTGAAGCAGTGGAATCTCGGATACGACGGCATGGAAATAGTGCTGTGATATGGAGATCCTGCCCCCTGTCCACACCCCCTACCCGTCCGGCAGCATGATATGGAATGTCGTTCCTTTGCCAACCTCGCTCTCTACCCAGATCACGCCACCGTGCGCCTCGATGATCCCCTTCACAATCGACAGCCCGATGCCAGTTGTGCCTGTTGTGTGCTGCATCGAGTCTTTCAGTTCATAAAATGGCATAAAAATGTTCCCGAGCTCATTTTCAGGGATGCCGACCCCGGTATCGCTGACACGGATGTGTATACCGTCGGTTTCGACGCCCGCATCGACCCTGATCGTTCCAGGTTCTGGAGTGTACCGCGCCGCATCATCGAGTAGATGATACATCGCATAGACGAGTCTTCCCCGATCGCACGTTATGATTATGTCATCAGGGATGTTTACCACTATATTGTGCCCTCTTGAATCGGCAAGCGGCTTTGCATGCCCTGCCGCATTCTCCACCAGCCGTTTGAGCGATGATCTCTCTTTTGTGAGTTTCAACTGCTTTGATTGGATCTCAGACAGGTTCAACAGATCGCCGACCAGACCAATGAGCCGATCTGCGTTTCTATTCATGATTTTTAGCTTCGATATCTGGGCATCTGTGAATTCGCCGAGTGTGCCGTCGAGCGAGAGATCGAGATAGCCTTTGATCGTGGTAAGCGGGGTTCGCAGTTCATGGGCGGCTATATCAATGAATTCGGATTTCATCTTGTCCAGTTCCTTCAGTTCCATATTCATGCGCTCCAGTTCTGCCGTTTTTTCTTCGATATCGTCGGCATTCTTCTTCAGAACATCAGCCATCCAGTTGAACGAAACCGCAAGTTCACCGATCTCATCAGCCCGTTCAATGTTTACGCGCTTTGTAAGGTCGCCATCAGCGATTGCTTTGGCGGTACGTGCCAGTTCGGAGGTTGGTCTGGATATGCTGCGCGCAAGAACGCCCGCAATGATTATGGACAGTATGACCGCGAAAAGGATGGCAACAGCGAATTTCGTAATCATCTCATGTTTCATATCGTTAAATGGTTTTTCAAGTAATCCCACGTATAACATTCCAATTATGTTTCCGTCAATATCGTATATCGGATGATAAGCCGTTATATACATCTCATTGACAACAAAAGCACGATCGATCCATTCACCATGGAAAATCGTTGCGGTTCCAATATCTTGATTTTCGTACTTTTCGTCCTCATAGACGATGCTTTTGATCCGGTCCACGATTTCGTAGTTTCGATTGATCAGATGCCCGCCATAGATCACTCCGATCAGGGTGCCGTTGTGATAGATCGGAGATGCAGCCTTGATCATCATTCCTGCGGTCTCGTTGGTTCTCGATGTCGGCTTTGCCTTTGGAGTGTCGACGAACTCTGTGTGTGCATGTTCTACGAGGTGCGCTCCCTCAAGCAGCAGTTTTGGTCTTGGAACGATCTGGGTCGATACCGCGGTCATGCCGGCGAGCGATCGCATCACCAGCGGGTCGTCTGCCTGCGAGTCCCCATAATTACTGCTCTGCCCGCGCACCACCACCCTGCCCGCGGCATCGGTGATCACGAGGAGGTCGAGGTCTCCATCATCCATTATTCTTTTCAATTTATATTTTAGAACATCAGTATCGTTGTTAGCCAGTGCGGTCTGGATCGGTTCGATGTTCGCTGTGAAACGGACCGAATCCCTGACTTTCTCCATCCTGTAATTGTATACCTCCTGCGCCGTGTTGAGATCTGATCTGACACTGTCCTGCGCCTGTTTCACAACGATTTCATCGATGGAATGAATGCCTATCAGGGTCGCGAGACCGAGTGACAGCAGCGAGATGAACACGAACCAGAGTACCAACCTCCTGTAGATAGTGATCCCCATCACATATTTATTGGTGCGGTTGACATAAAACGTTTATGATGATGCGGGAGGATTTGCGGCACCACGCCATGCATGGGCAACAGTCCGGCGGTGGCAGGGTAGGCTACACCGTCGCCGCAGCCACATCTGTAACCTCACGGTACGCCGCAAACATCTCTGCCCTGATATCATCCACCTGATCCGCATCCGGCTCGGCAAAGATCCATACCTGATCCTCGCCGCCATGCACGATCCTCGGACATGCAAGCATGTCAGTGCTCGACAGCCGGTATGCGACCTCAACCCCGCTCGGTGCGATCCATGCATCAGTATCTGTGAGTTTCAATACCAGTTTGCCCCAGTCGAACCTGCTCTTCGTCTTGATCACGGCGCTGAGATGGATGCGTTCTCCTGAAGCATACTCCTCGATCCCGCTTTTGAACCGCTTGTATGCAGGGTCGCCTGGGTCCACTGACGCCTTCTTCAAGAAACGCTCTGCCACGTCGGCAAAGAACGGGGCAAGCCTGCGATCATCCGATTGCGGCGTTGCGAGCGATACCCCGACAAACGTGACTGCGCTCAGCAATACCCCAATCAAAACGCCGTGTTCGATGAGAAGTGGTGAAATATCATCCAATTTCCCGAAATACGTAGCTTCTGCAATGATCAGTGTGATCTGGGCGCCGCCGCCGATGACCAGCCCTGCAAGAGCCCCCTGCGCGGTCGCACGCCTCCAGAAGAGTGCGCCCATGATCGGAAGGAAGTATGAGGCGGTGCCGATGACGGTCGCCATGATGACTGCATCAAGGATGGTCTCAACATGCATGCTGATTGCAGCAGAGATTGTGATCATCGCCACGATCAGGATGCGGTTGATGGTTCGCATCTCGCCCATGGTCGCATCGGGTTTGATGAACCGCTGGTAGATGTCTCTTGATATGCAGGATGCGCCTGATGTCGCAAACGTGTCTGCGCAGGACATTGAGGCTGCGGCAAAGCCGATTGCGATTGCTGCGATGACGACTGGCGATGCTGCAAACGTGTCCTGGATGAATGTGAGGTACAACTGTTCGGCAGCGTGCGGATTGGTAGGCACCTCATACAGCGAGTGCAGTCCGATCGCCGCAAGGAAACATGCGCCGAATACGACCGCAATCAACACCGAGCCAATCAGCATCCCTGATCTGGCTGATTTCACGTCTCTTGCCGCCCATACACGCTGCCACGGGTCCTGCTCCGTGACCCAGCCCGGAAGAATGGCGATCTGCATGATGAAAACGCCGACGATCCCGCCAAGAGCGAACAGATTCCAGAAACCAGGCTCCATAGCGCCGAACAGGTCTGACACGGATACGCCCGGACCGTGCGCCGGCGTAAAGAGCGCAATTGCACCAATCAGAACCGCAAGAGCGGCAAGGAAGATGAACTGGATCGTATCTGTCCAGATGACCGCTCGCAGACCCCCGAGCGTCACATACAGCGAAATTGCGATGACCATGATCGCCACCGAGTAGATCGGGGGTATGCCATAGAAGACCTCCAGCACATAGCCGAACCCCTTGAAATCGGCGACCGCAAAGAGGATCATCACGATCGTAATCGCTATCGCAATCGGCGCCCGCAGCACCGGACCATACCTGATCTCGATCAGTTCGGGCTGTGTCAGCGACGGGAGCCGTTTGATTCGTGGGACGATGACCGCGATTAATGCGAGTGCAATGATATTCGGCGCCACAAAGATCCAGATCGATCCAAGCCCGATCGAGAGGAACATCCCGGTAACACCGAACAACGCACCCGCGGTGAGCCACGATGCCGCCGCAGACATCCCGATGTTTGCAGTCCCGATCTCCCTTCCCGCGATCCAGAAATCGGTCATAGTCCGCTGTTTCTTTGCAAAATGCCATCCAATCGCGACCAGTGCAGCGATATATAATACGAGTAATATCAGGAACGTGTACATGTTATCTCACCGATACCATTTTCGCGTAAATTGCGTCGTTGTGGTCGCATAAGGCATCGGGCTCGATGGCATATATACCTGTTGTTTCCCTGAGGCTGCCACATTACGCAAGTGTTAGAGTACCTGACCGAACTTCGCGGTCCAATACTCCATCTTTCTGGCAAGATATGCTAATATCCCAGGGTATGTCCTGTATTTGTGCTTTATCTCCCCGGGATCGGTCAGGTCGAATAGTAATTTTCACACTGATTGCTTGTCCGTGCGATCAAACCATCCGGAGCTTCTAAATCTTTCGACAGGGGGCATACAGATCGTCTGGCAGATGAGGGAGCGCATAGACCGCCTGAAAGAGAAACTCGTGCTGGACGTCTCTGATATCGTGCTTGAGATTCTGGACGCATCAGGTCTGTCACGCCAGTTCACGCTTGACAGCACAAGGCAGAGCAGAGAAGCCCTGATGAACCTGCGAGACCTGTATGAGATGGCTGAACGGTTTGAGTCCGCTCACGGCAAGGATCTTGGCGAGTTCATCGCATATCTGGAGATACTGGACGAGATGGGAAAGAATCCAGCCAGCGCAAGGATTGTTGCGGATGATGCGATAAGCCTCCTGACGATTCACGCCTCGAAAGGTCTGGAATTTAAGGTGGTCTTCGTGACCAATATGGCTAAAGACAAGTTCCCGCTACTTAAGGTCGGTGTTGCGCCCCTCATACCTGTTGAACTGATGGAACATTACCTCGTTATCTTTGAGCAGGACCACGGTTCAAAATCGAAATTGGCAGCCGCGATCAGGGAGCGGAAGCGGGAGATCAAGCTGGAAGAAGAACGCAGGCTCTGCTACGTGGCTATGACCAGAGCAAGGGAGCACCTCTGGCTGACCCTTGCAACCCAGTACAACGGGCGGGAGCGGCTCCCGTCCAGATTCCTTGAGGAGATCGGATACGACAACTGGAGGGCACAGGACGCTTCCCGGCTGGATATGCCGGGCATCACCTACCTGCATGATGAGCAGATCAAATCCATGGAGAACGTGAGGGATAGCGAGCTTGAAAGAGAGAAAGCACGCAGGAAAAGGCTGATCACAGAATCCCTTGACGCGGGTTCGCTTGAGGAGAGTCTGGGGCATCTGCTGGCGTATCATGCACTCAGGGATGACGATGATCCGGGCAATGAGCCGGACTATATCGAGATCATAACCCGCAACCGGGCGGAACTGGACCCGTGCCCCCATGTCAGGGAGATCATCAAAAGAAACAGGAGTGCCGAGGGTATGCCGGTTCCTGCGAGGATCACCTTCAGCGTGACATCCATCAACACATACCTCAGCTGCCCCAAAGTGTATGAACTGCGTAACGTGCTGAACATGCCGACCCGGGCTATGGAAAGCCCGACCGGAGCGATGAAACTCGGGAGTTTTGTGCACCGTGTTCTTGAGGAAGCTGTGAAATTGAAGGTTAAGAGCAGGGAACAGCTGGATGCGGTCGTCTCTGACCTTGCTGAAGAGGATGAGTGGAAGGGCGTGGATATTGAGCGGGTTAAACCAATGCTGGATGTCTTCTGGGGGCGTAACAGGGATCGCATCCGGAGCAACCTGATGGTCGAAAAGAAGTTCACAGTGCCGCTTGGCGGTCACCTCTTCAAGGGGTTC
>DAOVGO010000045.1 GCA_030672345.1 Methanosarcinales archaeon
CATGATAGTGTTTTATGTACCTGAGTAGTTACAAAAATACTATCAATTCTTATTGATTTAGAATGTTCAT
Organism: Methanosarcinales archaeon; assembly: GCA_030672345.1. Lineage (GTDB taxonomy): Archaea > Halobacteriota > Methanosarcinia > Methanosarcinales > Methanogasteraceae > Methanogaster_D. The sequence goes on from DAOVGO010000045.1 coordinate 71, forward strand.
GCTCAAAATCTATTGCTTCAAAATTATATTCATATTTTTTTCCATCTATCTCACAGATTACAGGAATTTCAATATCACATGCTCTTAGAAATGTGTGCCCATGTATGTGTGAATACGGCGATAGTATTACCACACCTGCATTAACATCATCTAAATCATAATATGTGTGATGTCGATGCATTCCTTCCAGACAAACCGGTCCTGTATATTTTTCCGTTTTTCCTGTAAATCTATTAAAAATCATATCATTTTTAAAGTGTTCATAATAGTATTTATTAGCTACCATTTTAGCTTGTTCTTTATTCCTTAAATACCATAACTGTCGGACTGCTTTGTGTCTTTCGGTTTTTTCGGTGTAATATTTTTTATTACAGATTTTTATGTGCTCTTGATTTTTCAAATACCATTCATTATTCTTAATTTTCGCACCCTTTTGAGTGCATTCTCCACAATATTTGCGCTGTTTACCTGTGAGTTCAGTGTTACAAATTATACAATTTTTCATTTTTATCGAACCTCCTTTTTATGTAAGAGTTCTTTACTCTTAATATCATAATTTATTTTTTTTCCAATGTAATTTCTTTGAACATGCCATACATCTATGATCTTTAGCAATATTGATTGAAAAAAATCTTACAGGGCGATTTTTCCCACAATCTGGGCATGTTACAATTATAAATCTACCACTACCGGGTGCACGGAATCTGGTTTCGTATCCATATTCGGCTAATGTTTTTTCTTCATTATACATTTTTATTTCTCCTTAGTAAGTCTTGTTCTTTCTCAATATACAATTATTGTTTAATTTGATTACTGTTTTAAATAAAAATCTAATATGCTGTTAATTCTTGAATAAATGGCTCTCTACTACGTAAAATACATGATCGTGGACATGTTTTACATATTTATGGCATAAAACCACCCACAAAAACACACTTTTCTGAAATGATAATGCTGCAATATATATTTGACCAGAGGCGAAAATGAAAGAATTTTAAAAAAAAGAGGTAGAAAACAATGCAAGAAGTAAGTCCGCGAAGAGTTTTGGCAATAGTACAAACAATACATATAACACCGGCGAAATCCCGGCACAGCACCGACATCAGATCGCCAGCCATGCCACACAAGACTTATGTAATTACACGATTCATGATATTTCATGGTCAAGATGCTGCGGCGACGCAGAAATTATGTTATGGCGCTTGCATGTATATCGTTGCTACTGCTCGGAGGGTGCGCATCGGCTCAGCCGGTCGCGAAGGCAGGTGAGGATCAGCATGTCTCATCAGGCACCTCGGTCACGCTTGATGGCTCAGACTCGACCGACTCGACTGGCGGCGACAATCTGACATACAGATGGACAGAAGGGAGCACCGTGTTAAGCGAGGATGGTGTGTTCAGTTACGTCTTTTCAGCCGGCACGCACACGATCACGCTCAATGTGACTGACGATACCGGCACCGATAACGATACTGTTGTTGTACGTGTGAACCCGCCCCCGGTTGCAAGTGCGGGTAGCGATCAGGTCGTATCGCCGGGCACAAGTGTCAGGCTTGATGCATCAGGATCATCGGGCAGCAGCATATCGTACGTCTGGAATGAGGACGGGGTGAACATCAGCACCAAGAGATCATTTCGCAAAACATACAGTGCCGGGAGACACGAGATCACCCTGACCGTGACCGATGATCTCGGCGAGCGGGATTATGACACCGTGTTTGTGGTGGTCAACCGCGCACCCGTGGCAGATGCAGGACCTGACCGGACAGTCACCGAAGATGCCACGATTCATTTCGACGGGTCCAATTCCAGTGACCCTGATGGCGATTCGATCTCATATCGGTGGAAGGAGGACGGCGGCGGCGTCCTGAATGCGGCACCGTCCTTTGATATGACGTTCCCCTGCGGCACACACCGCATCATGCTGGAGGTGACCGATGTGTACGGGGCGGTTTCCGCTCCCGATTACGTGGTGATCGATGTCATTCCGGTGGATCAGAAGCCTCCCGTAGCCGAGGCAGGACCTGATCAGACCGTGCTTGTCGGGACCAATGTGACGCTTGATGCATCAGGCTCGTATGACTCTGACGGCACGATCACAAAGTATGAATGGATCGAGGCTGATGCCAACGCCACATTATGCGAGTCTGTGTCATTCGAGCACCTGTTTTCGCGAGGCGTGCATCGCATCATGCTCACGGTGACCGACGACGATGGCGCATCGGCAACAGACGAGGTTGTCGTCACGGTTCGAACGAGCATGGACATGCCAGAGGCAGATGCCGGCACGGATGAGCGCGTGTCGCGGGAGGGGAGCGAGGTGCTGCTCGATGCATCCCTCTCAAGCGGCGAAAACCTGACATACCGGTGGATCGAGAACGGCACACTCCTATCAGAGGAACCGATCTTCGGTCATCTCTTTGATCTGGGCACGCATACGGTCACGCTGGTCGTGACCGACGATTACGGATCCACAGACACCGATGAGACCACCGTCACCATCATCACGAGAGGCGTGGCTGGAAATACGCACGCGACGCCGAATAATCAAAAACCCGGTGGAGGGCTTCTCCAGTACGCAGCAGCGCTCGTTCTGGTGCTGGCGATCGCTGGTATCGCCATCGTTTTCATGCGCAAAAGATCGCCACAACAGGAATCGTCTTACGGATCGCTCACCGGGTTGTCAGGGGGACAAAAGCCAGATAAACAGCCCGAAAAACAAAAACAACCAAAAAAACAATCAAAAAAAGATTCCAAAAAACAATCCGAGAAACGCCCGTCTTCAAAGCCGAAATCGAAATCAAAGACGGAGGTCGATGATACAACGATCGATGATAAACCCGGCATCAAAGCCGCTGCACCTGAACCGGGTCTGGATCTGAGCGTAAAGGTGCTCGATGAACTAACAAAAACGCCGATTCCCGGCGCGATCGTCCATATAGGGCCAAAGACGCTCAAGACTGGCGATGACGGGATTGCGACATTTGCTGTGAGCAGCGGTGAGCATACAATCGATGCCCGCGGCATCCCGAATATCTATGACGGCGCAACCGCTTCGGTTTCTGCGGACAGCGGGACTGTGACACTGCTGCTATCATCGGTGGTCCGCCCTGATCACGAGCAGGATGCGAGACTGCGTTCTATCAGGCAAGCATTCGAGAATCGTTACCGCGAGGTCTCTGGTTACGACCGCTGCATCCCAGGATTCTACCGGAGCATGGTTCAGCGGCAGATCGACTATGTGCGCGGAGTGGCGGCGGTTCATTTCATACGCGGGAAAAATACGCCGAAAGAGGTGTCTGATCGGTTAATATCGATCATCGAGGAGGCCTCTGCCAGGATATCTGAGACGATGGTCTCCAAACGAAATATCGATCTGTATGCCACCGGCGCATCAGGCACCGGCGCCGGGAGCGCACCGGTCTGCGCTGCAAGCCAGATCAGCCATGACTTGCTCGCTGATCTGATATCGGACCCGCCGGGATTCGTATCGTCCGAATACCCGAATGTGCAGCAGACATTATCCGAAATCGACAATGAAATTACGTCAAAGACGAAGAACATGAGTATACTCCCGGTTACAGGGATATGGGCGATCGCAAAGGACCTGCTTTCAGATCAATCCGGAGATGATCTTGATCGGGCGTTGCGAGTGCTGATTGCAGAGGTTCTGTTGAAACATGCAAGAGAGATGTATGAAAATCCCGAAATCGTGAAACGTATGGAATCAGGGGTACTATGAACGGTTTTAGGTCTGTTAGATCCATATCGGTTGTTTTTCCTGCGGCTGCACGGGTTGCGCCTGTATTGCTTGCATTGCTTGTATTGCTTGCACTGTTTGTTCTGCCATGCGCGGGTGAAGCCAACAGCACCAGCACCAGCACCGACGAAAACGCAGTCATAACGGCTGCGGATGCCGAACGAGTGCTGCTCGATTACTCGCTCGATACGATCGATGTGGTCTCGATGGCTGCGGAAAATTATTATGTTGTCGCGTATAAAAACGTCGTCTGCGGGAGGGGGATCGTAGTCTTCACATCTGACGGCGCTGTGGTGGATGATGCATCGACTGTCGAGAGTGTCGTTGAGGCGGTTGCATGGAGGCAGGCAGCAGATCGGCTAACCATCGAGGATATCGATGCCATCAAGGCACTTGTGGGCTCGCCGCAGATAATTGAGACAAACCGAATCAACCTGATCACATCATGCGACTCGCTTGCCGTGCTCGGAAATGACCTCAATCAGTCAGATACCACTGATTATGGGGTGGCTTCTGCTTTTGCAGAGCGTGTTATGAGCGTGGATCAAAATATGGTGGATATATCGAACGGAACCGAATTTTTCCTGAAAGATCTGACAGAACAGGAGAAAATAGTTGCTGGTGTTGCAGAAAATGCAAACCGCACCAGAAAATCGCTGTACAAGAACTGGGAAGGGAGACAACATGCCCAGACACGGGTTCTTCTGACGCTTGTCTTGATTGCAGTCATAATAGTGGTTGCGGCAGCGTTGATACTTACAAGATCAAAGAAAAAAGACTTCTCCATAAAAAAACGTGCATATACGCTTGTTGGCAAGAAAAAAGATAACCTCATCGATCAGTTGCACAGTCAGGATGCTGACGAGCGTGCAAGGTCCGCCCTGATGGCTGGCGCATCCGCAGACCTCAATGAATCGGTCATCCCGCATATAATTGTGCTGCTCGACGATCCTGACGAACGTGTCCGTGCTAACGCCGCTCAATCGATCAGGCGCATCGGACAGAGGGACAAAAGCCTTGTGCAGTTTGCAAAAGACCCGCTTAAGCGCCATCTCGATGATCCGAGCGGCAAGGTGCGAGATGCTGTGAGTCAGGCGTATCAGGCGGTCTGGGGCAATCTGCCGTCTGCGGCAGAGAAGGTGGCTGAAGCGGTCAAACCGACTGAAGCGACCGAAGCAGCGGTGGAGCAGGTCGAAGCGGTTGGAAAGGCAGAAGAGACTAAAGAGACCGAAACCCCATCCACAGAACCGGAAGAGCCTGTAACAAAGGTGATGGCGGCAAAGGCGGCATTGACCGATGCACAGCAGAAGCGCCTCCATGAACTGAGGCAATCGGTGAATCAGTTGATAAACAACCTTCCGGCGGGTTGCGATCTCTGCATCCCGTACTATCTGCGGGGCATCTGCACCACAATCACTGATATGGTCGAACATGCGCATAAGGGGGATTGCGACGCAATCGACGAGATGATCGACGCAGCCGGGAACGTGTGCGCTTACATCACCGATCTGGCTGAGAATGGCAGATTCATCGATATCTGCATCTCAAGTAACATGGGCGCGTTCGATGACACCGGATTCGTACCCGGAGTCGAGGAATATCAGGACCGGCTGGATGCCCTGATCAGCGATCCTGTACGCTTTGTCGATTCGTTGCACGTCGAAGAAGAACTCTGGGAACTTGATAGCACAATCACGAGAAAGATGAGCGAACTTGCGATCATACCGATCTCTGGGTTGTGGAAGGTATCAAAAAACATTTTTGATGATGCGGCTGATGAATCCGGGATCAAGCGTGCGTTCTTAATCCTGATAGCGGCGATCATCCTCCAGAGGACACGCGGAATGATGGAAAATCCGGAGATCGTACGCAGGCTGCGGTTGTAGGGGGGTTTTCGAACGAACGGGGGGGTACGTGGTCAAATGAGTTGTGGATAAAACTTTGTGCCATCGGTGGCTAATCCTCCGGCAAAGATGCGATTTTTTGTGAAAAATCGATCATGAGGTGCGAATACCCTCCTTACGACCAGAGAATCACCCGGGTTGGCTGGGCTTGGAAGATACCTGTGGATCCTGGCGCCGTGGCAACACCTTTACAATTCCCGGACACATAGAACACACACTCATGTATCTGGCACACCCAAGCATCCTCTTGCTGACGATCCCGGTACTCGTGGCAACGGCGTACCTGATCCGCAAGGGGCACAGGAAAGGGATACTTGTAACCCGCGCCGCCGTGCTCATTCTGCTGATCATATCGCTTGCATCCCCCTGCGATCTGGTATCGCAGACCGTTTTCGATGAAACGCCGAGCATCACCATCATCGATGACCACACCGGCAGCATGGCGCTCTTTGACAATGATACAGGGATGCGAGTGTACGAACGGCTCAAAAGCCGCACCCCGACCGAGATCCGCCAGATCACAGGGGACAGGACAGCGATCGGGGACGCAATCACCGAGTTTGCCCGTGGAAACGACAATATCCTGCTCGTGAGCGATGGAAACAACAATCACGGGCTCGATCTGGCTGACACCATCGCTTTTGCACGGGCGGTCAACACCACAGTCTGCGCCATCCGCCTGGAGCCAGAGCAAAGTGACATCAGCGTCGAAATAGCGGGTGGAAAAGACGTGATCGTGGAGAGCGAGCAGTCGTTCGCAATCACGGTGCGGCAGGCAGCCAGCGGCGGGGCGGAATCAGAATACACGCTCTCTGTATGGACCGACGGCGACAAAGTGGATGAAAGGGTGGTTCGTCAGGCCGAACGGAAAAAGAGTATATCGATCTCGCATACCTTCACAAAACTTGGCTCCCACACCATAAAAGCGGAAATCATACCAAAAGGCGAGGATGTGAGAAAGGTCAACAACGTATTCTACAAATCAGTCTATGTGATCCCGAAACCGAAGATTCTATCGGTGTCTGATCGCAGTTCTCCGCTATCCCAGACGCTTTTCGAACTGTATGATGCAACAACCGTCAGTTCGGCGACATCACTTGATCCTGACCAGCAACTTGCCGTGGTGCTCAATAATATCCATGCAAACGACCTTGATAAGGGCGAGGTCGAGCGGCTGGGCGCATATCTCAGGAACGGCGGCGGACTCGTGGTTGTCGGGGGAGATCGGGCGTATGATAAGGGCGGCTATTACAACTCGCCGCTTGGGTTTGAGACGCTGCTTCCGGTGCGATCGAAGGAAAGCGCCGGAGAGGGGGCAAACGTCGGTGTTGTGATCGTGATCGATATTTCGGGGAGTGTTGGTACGGCTTATGGTGCTGATACGGCACTTAGTATGGAAAAGGCACTTGCAATCAATATATTGCGAGGAATCAACATAAACGACCATATCGGTGTTATTGCATTCAATCAAAAGGCACACATCGTGTCTCCGCTGACAAGGGGGCTGTACAAGAGTACAATCGAGGAGAAGATCACAAGATTGAAGCACGGCGGAACCACCTATATGGATGTGGCGCAAAATGCCGCTTCTGCGATGCTTGATGGGTACGCGGGCGCAAAGAGCGTAATCATCATCTCTGATGGGCAGACAAGCAACAAGGACGCGTGTCTTGGTCTTGCCAGAAGCATGGTTGGTGCTGGCATCACCGTATACACTGTTGGCGTTGGCGAGACCACAGACGAGGATTTTATGCGGTCACTGGCATCAGCAGGCGGAGGAATTTACTACAGACCTGCAGAATCCGAGCGGCTGAATGTTATCTTTGGAGAGAAGCCAGAAGAACCGGATGATACGACAAAAAGGGATTTTTCAATCATTGTTCTGAACCCGAATCATTTTATCAGCAAGAATCTCGAACTGTCAGGCTCACTCACCGGCTACAACAAGGTCACCCCGAAGACGGGTGCGCAGACGCTTGTCACGACCGGGACTGGAAAGCCGATTGTGACGGCGTGGAGGTTCGGTATGGGGCATGTGGTCGCGCTCAGCACCGATGACGGCGCAGGATGGTCTGGCACGCTTTATAGCGGCGAAAACGCGCTCCTGATATCGAGAATGGTCAACTGGGCGGTCGGAGACCCGAGAAGAAACGACGAGGTCGTGATATCTGCCGATGATGTCTATCTCGGAGACGATGCGATCATCAATGTCAGATCGGGCGCCGTTCCGAGCATAACTCTCGACGGAAAGAAACTTGAACTCTCACAGGTCGATGAAGACCGATATCAGGCATCGATCACGGTGGATTCGCAAGGGTTTCTGGATATTTCTGGATACGTGATCGCTGTAAACTATCCTGATGAATTCCGGGACGTTGGGTTCTCCGAAGATCTGGAACGCACGATAGAGATGTTCGGCGGCGGGGGCGGGGTGTATGCCGAGGATGATATCGAGCCGCTGATTGCGCACCTGAAAGAGCGGTCAACGCGCACGGTGGAGGAGCCAGAGGAGAAGCGGCTGCCCTTTCTGATTGTGGCGATAGTGATCTTCCTGGGAGAGGTGGCGGCACGAAGGCTGCGGGAGATCAGGAGGATGCGGAAGGGGTGAACCAAGGGGTGAACCGGACAAGTTGTCAGATCAAATGGTATCTATCTTCACTTTTCCCTGCATCGGAAGCAGATGTCTGCAAAAACACCATCGTTCCCGGAGCCTGAATCACGCTAAAAGGAGGTAGATGGTGGGAGACAATAAGTAGTAACCTTGGCGTCTCGGCTCCGCTCCCACCATGATATAGTTGGATGGACTGTTACATAAATGTTACGGTGAGCAAAATGACATCTTTCTAATTTCCTGCGGACAAACACATACCCGAACATCTGCGCCATCCGCCAAATCCCTGTTTGCGCTCCTAAGTAGACGAATCCCACAAATCGAGCGGGTGGCTCAAACCGCGAGAACGGTCATAGCCTGCTCCGCACCGCAGCCACGATGATCGGCAGCGTGATGGTTGCATCCGCATATACCGTGACTGCTTTTGCGTTTTCGTTGATTTTTCCCCATGATTTTGCCTCATCAAGCGTCGCACCTGAAAGTCCGCCGGATTCGGGGCGGTCCGTCGTCAACTGGATCGCATAGTCGAATCCCTTCGATGTCATAAGCGTTCCCTGCAGAATAAAGTTCTTTGGCACGCCGCCACCGATGAAGACCGCGCCAGACTGCTCGGCGTCGAAGCAGATGTCAAGGAACTCGTGGACGTCCGCGAAGACATCGACATTCAGCGGGTTTGTCTGCCGGTAAAGCCACGCATGAAGCCCGATCATCGAATCCTGGACCGCAGGGCAGAATATCGGGACATTACATTCATACGCAGCCCGCATGATCGAATTCGGATCGTCCAGCGACCTGCCGATATCTGAGAGCATCTGCCTGATCGAGATGCGGTCGCCCATATCTTCGAATACGGCGAGCAGGTGCTCTTCCAGCCGGGTAAAGTGGAGTTCGGGTATGAATACGTCGTATATCCGGTCGATCTGCTCGCGGTACAGCGCATTGTCATCGACAACATCGCTGCCCTTGTAATGGGGCAGTCCAAGCGATTCAATGAGGTCATGCACGAGATTTGCACCTGTCGAGACGAGCGCATCGATATGCCCGTCCCGGATCAAGCCTGCTACGATGTTTCTCATGCCAGCTGGCACCATCGCGCCGGCAAGTCCGAAGAACCTGGTAGTCGCGCCACTTTTGAGCATCTCCTCATAGATATCACATGCCTGCGCAAGCCTTCCTGCGCCAAATCCACACCCTCCAAGCGCGCTGATGAGGTCATCAACCTGCATCGCGGGGGTGATCTCTGCCTGCACGACCGGATCGTCAAGCTGCGTACCATTGCCGTGTGTTGGGTTGCTGTGTTCCGTGTTCATCCATCCCACATATATAAACAGCCGGGATATTAATCTTATGATGCGATGTGGCGCATCGTGGCATAACGACGAAACATATCGATGAAACATATATATCAAACGAATCCGAGAGAGTGACACGATGGATGCCACGACCAGAGAATGGAAGGACATATCGCCTGATGATATAACATCAGAATCAGGATGGGACGCCGGGTGGGAGCTAATTCGTGCTGATGTTGTCGGAGTTGAAGTTGTAGGTTCAGGCATAAGTCGCAGATGAATATGGGGCATCCCACGACAACATGACAAAGGAACTCAAATACTGCACAAGAAGTACGAAAGATCTGTTGATCGATATGAAGGACACGTCCGAGTTGATGCTTGATCTTGCATACTCGGCTGTGATCTATGACGACCGGGAGATCGCAATGGAGGTCATCCGCCTTGAAGAGAAGATGGATACCCTCGCTTACTACATGCGGATATCGACGATGTTAAGCGCACGACGGCTCGATGAGGCAGAGGCGCTTGCAGGCGTGCTGCAGGCTGGCGCCGCCGCCGAAAACATCTCGAATGCCGCAGGCGACATCGCGAAGATTGCGCTCCTCGATCTCGGGATACCGCTCGAACTGAAGCTTGACCTGCGGGAGGCGGAGGAGACGCTCACCAGGGCGACGGTCAGCGCAGAGTCGCCGATGGCTGGGCGCACGCTCGGCGCGATCGAACTCGAGACCGAGACCGGTATGTGGGTGATCGCAATCAGGCGGGACCGGAGCTGGATATACGATCCGGATCACAGTACCAGGATCAAGGCGGACGACGTGGTATTTGCACGCGGGCACGACGAGGGCGTACCCCTATTCATAGAGTACGCGACCTGCGAAAAGTATCAGCGAGCCACATTCAAGCTCAAGCGTGTGCTTGCCGATCTCGATCGGGCTGTTGATCTGATCGTCGAGATGAAGAACATGTCAGAACTTGCTGTCGGGCTTGCATACTCCGCGATGCTCTTTTACAATAAGGACATCGCCGAGGAAGTGAGATACATCGAGGATAAGATGGATGGCATGAAATACGAACTCCAGCACTGGGTGCTTGAATCGGCAAAGCATATCGACGAGGTAGATCAGCTCCGCGGGCTTCTGCATCTTGCAAATGCTTCGGAAGCGATCTCTGATGCCGCTTATGATATCGCCGACGTGGTGTTGCGGGATATCGAGTTGCATCCGATTATGGCGATTGCCGTGCGTGAGTCTGACGAGGTGGTCACCAAACGGGAAATTTTGCCCGGTTCGGCGGTCGCTGAAAAGTCACTCGGCGAGTTAAAGCTTGAAACTGAGACCGGGATGCATATAATGGCGGTTAAACGTAAGGATAGGTGGGTATACAGTCCGGGCGCAAGAACGGTGCTGTATGCAGGCGATATACTCATTGTAAGAGGTACGACCAGCGGAGAGGAACTGCTCACCCGGATGTGTTCGTGATTGTGCCGTTGTAATGCCCGGGTCCCGCGTATTCGTTCCGGAGTTAGCACAATGGATGTGACCACAAAACCTCCCCCAAACCTGCCACAACCCGGGGTCTAATCGAGATGCACGCATCTCCTGCACGCTCCAGACACAACGATCACCGATACCCCGCGCGCACCAAGTTTCTCCATGATCAATCGCTCGATCGCATGCTTGCCAGCAGTCTCATCGATGATTGTCACATCGCTGCAACATGCACGGATGACCTCACCCGGATCAAGCACCTCCTGCCCTCCGGTCATCGCCGAGACCCTGTTCTGCAGAACGATCACCAGAACGTCTCGCCCTTTGGACTTTGCATCGATCAACGCCTGCAACCCTGAATGCACGAGCCCATAGTCGCCGATGACCGCGATGCTCTTTCCCGGCATCCCTGAAGCGATCCCGATCGCACCGCCGAGCGAATAAGCAAGATCCACGACTCCTGCCGGCGCTGTTCGTATCGAGCAGCCCATATCTCCGGCGATCAGTATAGCCTTCTCCTTCTTGACACTCCTTATCGCCTCGTAGACTGGTATGAACGGGCAGTCATCGCAGATGCTGCGCGTGAACCCGCGACTTTCGAGAGTCTCAGGAGTCGTGTCCAGCGCAATCTCATCGTTATCGATCTTTTCGATCGCAAAGAGGATGTTCTCTTCGTTTAGACCCCCGTACGGGAGATGTCCTGACCGCCTGCCAAGGATCTTGTGGGATTGCGGCTGCAACTGGAATTCGATCACGGGAGCAGTCTCCTCAACGATGAGCACGCGCCTATCTCCGATGAAATCCAGAATCCGCTTCACTGGCAGCGGACTTACAAACGAGAGCGAGAGATGCGGAATCCCGGGTCCATTTCGGCGCATGATCGATTCAATGAGCGTTGATGCATAGCCTGACGAGATGATGCACGCTTCAGTGTCTCCCTCTCCGCCCTCTCCTTCCGTGCATCGATTGAGATGCGAGGTTTCGGACAGATTCTCCATCATAGGATACGTATCTCTGTGAAACAACTGATACCTGCCATGCATCGAGTATTCCCAGATCGATCTGTCGAATAAATGCACTTCCGGCTTGTTTCGTTCCAGATCTTCCCTGGCTGTGCATGCACATTCCGATTGGAGCAGCTTGCCTGTAACCCGGACGATCACAGGTGTGCGCACCGTTTCACTGATGCGATATGCCTCAAAGATGGTGTCATGGAGGTTTTCCGGGTTCGGGTCGAGCACCGGCACCTCCGCAAGCAAGCCCCAGTACCTCGAGTCCTGCTCGTTCTGGGATGCGGCTGCCATGGGGTCGTCTCCTGCAATCACCACGATTCCTGCGCCGGTGGTGTGCGTACTTGCCGTTACGAGCGGGTCTGCGAGAATGTTCATCCCTACATGTTTCACGATCACCATTGACCTGCTGCCACACGCAGACGCTCCGAGCGCGATCTCCATCGCAACTTTCTCGTTGATGCACCACTCAGCATCCGCCTCTGATATCAGATGCTCTGCAAGTTCGGTGATCGGGTAGCCTGGCACGCAGGTGATGCGTTTGATCCTGCATTCACGGATCGCGGACGCTATTACATCGATGCAGGGGGTTGTTGTGGTCACTTTAGATCAGCCCCCTCTCCTTCATGCTCGTATGGCCATTTCTTGATACAATGATGTGATCATGAATTTTAATCCCTAAAATCTCTCCTGCCTCGATCAATCGCTTTGTCACTGCGATATCCGCGTGGCTGGGCTCAGTATTTCCTGATGGGTGGTTATGGACCAGGATGATCGATGCGGCACGCTCAGCAATAGCGTCCGAAAAGATCTCCCGCGGATGTACCTGATTCGCGTTCAAGAGCCCCACCGTAACCACCCTGTTTCCGATAACCTCGTTTGCACCGTTTAAGGAGATGCAAATAAAATGTTCCTGATTTTTATCACGGATCTCCATCACAAAAGGCAGGACATCTGCTGGAAAGGTGATCTTGACATCCTTTTTCCCGAAGTACCGCCGAGCAAGCTCAAAACCGGCAAGGATCTGAGATGCTTTTGTTTTTCCGATACCCTCGATTTCAGTCAGTTCTTCAATTCCAACCCGGTCCAGATTGTCCTTAAACCGCCTATCGACCTCTGACGCAACCTGGAGAACATCCCTCCCTCGAACGCCCCTCCCGATCAACACCGCAAGCAACTCAACATTGGAGAGCGTTGAGACATCTCTTCGTATCAATTTCTCCCGCGGTTTGTCTATGTCAGGGATGTCGGTGATTTTTCTCATCGTATTGTTCAATTGAAATCTGGCAGTGTTTTTGATCTTCTCTTCCGCGTCTTCTTCTCTTTTAGCTCTGCCCTCTCCTTTTTAATCCTTTCCAAGAGAACGCTTGCAGGCTCGTCATCAAGGTCTTGCAGCACCAGCTCACCCACGTAAATTTGTCTATTTCGGAAGCGGGAGTGCATGAGAACTACTGACTGCGCCGATAGGTTAATTATATCCGCAAGTCCAGACAAAGGAGATTACTATGACAACGGTATATGATGTACCAGCAAGCGACTTGATAACGTGCGCTGCACAAAAACTTAAGGAAAATGAGAAGATCGAGCCCCCTGTATGGGCAGGTTACGTGAAGACGGGCGTACACAAACAGATGCCGCCTGTCGATGCGGACTGGTGGTTTGTGCGGTGTGCTGCGGTGCTGCGACAGATCTATGTCGGTGGTCCGGTCGGCGTGTCGAGATTAAGGTCCAGGTACGGCGGAAAAAAGCGTAACGGGACGATGCCACCCTCCTTCAGGAAAGGGAGCGGTTCTATTATCAGAAAAGTACTTCAGCAGCTGGAGGCAGTTGGATATGCCCGAACAGTCAAAGGAGGGCGCACAGTAACTCCTGACGGGCAGCGTTTCCTTGACAATGTTGCGTATGAGACCAAACAGCAGACGTCCGGGACATAGACATGGATATGGACATGGAGACGGCAGGTGAGGACTTATGAGCGAAGAACTTGATGCGATCAAACAGCGGAGACTTGAACAGATGCAGCAGCAGATGGCGCAACAACAGGGCGCCGCCGCTCAGCAGGCTGCACAACAGCAGCAGGTCGAAGAGGCAAAACAGTCGATACTCAGAAATATCCTGACTCCGGAGGCAAGGGAACGGCTAACGACGGTGAAGGTGGCGCGCCCGCAACTGGTCGAGCAGGTCGAAATGCAGCTTATTGCGCTTGCGCAGTCGGGACAGTTGCGGACCAAGATCGACGATGCGAAATTAAAGGCGCTGCTCCAGCAACTCCAGTCAAGAAAGCGAGATACGACGATCAAACATATCTGAATATCCGGATACATGAATGTGAATGTGTGAATGGACGTTTTTGTGCTCTTCAGCGGGGGAAAGGACAGTTCATTATCAGCGATACTGCTTGAGCCGTTTTTTGACGTAACACTGGTCACCTGCAATTTCGGGTTCGCGGAGACTTGGGAGACCGCGGAGGCGGTTGCATCAGAGCTTGGATTCCCGCACAGGGTACTGTCAATCGATGGTGCGATCCTTGAGTCCGCATCCAATATGGCTGTTGATGACGGTTATCCCAACCGGGCGATCAACCACCTCCATGCGTGCGCCCTTAAGTGCGTGGTATCCGGACACGCGATCATCGCGGACGGGACGCGGCGGGATGACCGGGTTCCGATGCTGAACTTGCCTGATGTGCAGCGTCTTGAGGATACGAAGGAATGCACGTACATAAGACCGCTGCTCGGATATGGCAGGCGTGCTGTGGACGCGCTGGTGGATATCCATCTCGAGATCGAAGAGAACGAAAGCGAGAAGATCGAAAAATCCGATTACGAGGTTGAATTGCGTGCAATCATCGAAGCGAGGCACGGTCATGAGATGGTGCGCACCATCTTCCCAGGGCAGCATCTTCAGTCGAGGGTGATCGGGCGGAGGCTGTTTTGTGTTTGATATAGTTATCTGCGATGGAAGCGAGGTGTTTATGGGAGTTTTCCGGCACACGGCATTCGGTTTATGGTTTATGAGCAGTATCGATCGACTAAACCCCTGCTGCAACCTATCTATTGACCGAGTGGCATGCCACAGATCGAAGAGGGACTCATGTAACATGATAATCATAATGCGAAGCACAGCCGTTGGCACTGTCCTGAATTACAATCTCTTTGAAACCGTTTAATTTTTCTCCCAGTGCGCGGGATGACTGCTGCGCCTGAAATTAGGGTTGCATGGAGGATGCATTCGTACCAGATGATGCTACCGTTGTCGACACGGTTAAATCGGGTGCAAAGTCCCGCGCCCATGTTCACCACGCTGGCATCCGGATACTGGCGGATGAAGGCTGTGGTTGCTTCATCGAGAATCTCGGTTCGCACAGCAACGCCAACTTGAGATGCCCACGCTCTGTCGAATCTTGCAAAGTCATAGTCAATGCTTTGAATCATCTCGACGGCTTTTTCATCCCTGATGATGCCATCTACTCTTTGGGTTTCAACAGCCCTGAGATAAAGAGCGATGAGGAGTGTTTCAGGCACTCCAGTCAGCTTTTCCGTATCTATTTTTATTCATTTCGGCACTATCTAAAAATATAGTAATTTTCGCCGATTGTCGAATTCGTGACATTCGTTTATTCGTGCAATCCGTGTTAAAATCACGAATACAGGCGAATGGCACGAATTACACGAATCTGGTTGCCACAAAATCTAGTGATTTCACTGAAAAATTCGACTGTGCCCTTGCAATAATCCACACAGAACCATTAATTCATAGAATATCGATCTGAATATTCCGCTATAAATCCCCTGTGGCGCAGCACTGAGAATGGTCTGGCGTGCCCTGTATTTATCTTCCCAACCATCAGCTTGAGCTCCCCCACTCCCACCCC